>NZ_JBQKIK010000008.1:0-118755 GCF_052117805.1 Bilifractor sp. LCP21S3_F8
CCATCCTTATCAGCCCACTATCTGAAAGTTCGTGTAAACTATTGAACCGCCGTATACCGAACGGTACGTACGGTGGTGTGGAAGGGGAGGGTAAAATCTCCCCTATCCGATCGAACAGTGAGCCGCAGCCGAATGCGAAGTATTCGTGTGCGGCGAGCGTCGCGGTAGAGAGATAAAACTCGCGCAGCGTGTTTTATCTCGTTAATCATGTAAAGAGTTATCCGATTACTTCTGACGCAGGGATTTACCGATTACGCCTGAAGTACAGACTTACCCGATTACGTCGGACATGTCATACATGCCGGCGGGCTTTCCGGCAAGGAATTTGGCTGCCTCAACCGCGCCTTTCCCGAAGATGGCACGGGAGTAGGCGGTATGCCGGAATTCAATCACCTCATCCTGCCCTGCAAACATGACGGTGTGATCGCCGACGATGGAGCCGCCTCGAACCGAAGAAATACCGATTTCCTTCGGGTCTCTCTTTTCGTGGCGGTCATGACGGCTGAATACGAAGTGATATTCATTGTCTAGAGCCTCGTTCATGCTTTCGCCGAGCGCCAAAGCTGTTCCGCTCGGAGCATCGATCTTTCGGTTGTGGTGTGCTTCCACGATTTCCATATCGTAACCCGCGGGAGCCAGAAGAGCAGCAGCCTCCTTTACAAGCTTCATCAGCAGATTGATGCCGACAGACATATTCGCGGAGCGGAGGATCGGGATGATTTTGCTGCATTCGGCCACCTTCGCGAGGGTCTCCTCCGTGAGAGCGGTGGTGCAGAGAACCAGGGGAAGTCTGCGGTCTACACAGAAATCCAGAAGGGCGTCTGTTGCCCGGAAATTTGAAAAATCAATGACAGCATCTGCTTCAACGCTGCAGTCAGCAGGACTGGAAAAAATCGGATACTCACGGACATTATTTGCCGGAGCGATATCAATACCTGCTGCTATAACAGTCTCGGAATCTGCGTTCAGGATGTCAGTCAGAACCTGTCCCATATGTCCGTTGCATCCGCTCAGAATCACCTTTACCATTTCTTTCTCCTTTTTCACAGCTTATTCTTTCAGAACTTTTCCGTTTTCAGATCCAAAGAGATTTATTTTACCTTGATTCCGAAGTCAATCAATGATTTTCTGAGCCGCTCAGTGTCCGCCTCGGATCCCATACCGTAGAGCGGTCCGCGGAGAGGACCAACCTCTTTGCCCATCATGTTCAAGGCAACCTTAACCGGGATCGGGTTCACCTCACAGAAGAGAGAGTCGATCAGGTCGATGGCATTCAGCTGCATCGCACAGGAACCCTTGGTATCGCCGTTCAGGTATTTCCAGCACATCTCATGGGTATATCCGGGCGCGACATTTGAGAGAACGGAGATTACGCCGAGGCCGCCGAGAGACATAATCGGAACAACCTGATCGTCATTTCCGGAGTAAATATCCAGAGCATCACCGGCAAGAGATTTTGTCTTCGCAATCTGGGAAAGATTGCCGCTTGCAGCCTTGATTGCCACGATGTTCTTTACATTCTTTCCAAGGTAGGCTGCTGTCTCCGGGAGAATATTGCAGCCGGTTCTGGAAGGAACGTTGTACATGATGATCGGTGTGTGTACCGATTCCGAAACCTCAGTGTAATGGCGGATCAGGCCTGCCTGCGTCGCCTTGTTGTAATATGGGGTGACGACGAGAAGCCCGTCGACTCCGGCTTTTTCAGCTTCTGTAGAAAGGTAAATCGCGGTTTTGGTGCTGTTGGATCCGGTTCCGGCAACAACCGGAATTCTGTGATTGACGGTCTCCACACAGTGGCGGATAGTGGCGATATGTTCCTCCTCAGAGAGTGTAGCAGACTCGCCGGAGGTGCCGCAGATGACGATGCAGTCGGTTCCCTCCGCGATATGCCACTCGATCAGTTCATCGAGTTTATCATAATTAACAGTTTCGTCGTCATTCATAGGGGTGACGAGAGCGACACCGGCTCCTTTAAAAATTGCCATGACAGATCCTCCTTGATTTGGGTTAGAAATTGATTCTTCACGTTGCCAGTCTGTGTACTTGTAACTGCGTACACAGTTTCGCACAGTCGTGTCTGTACATCGATGTCTGTGCATCCATATCTATGCATCTATGTCAGTGCATCGATATCTGTGCATCCATGTCAGTGTGTTGATATCTGTGCATCTATGTCAGTGCATTGCTAGCTGTGCATCAATATCTGTGCATCTATGTCAGTGCATTGATATCCGTGCATTCATATCTGTGGGATAGATGCATCAGTGTATGTGAACAATGCCTTGAGACAAAAAATATGCGCCGCCGGAATGGCGCCGCCTGACATTCTGATGAAGCAGATCCGCCCGGGGCGTAAAAACCGTTACCGGAATGCAGCCGGCGATCATGATTCATCGTATATGTATCTGCGGATAGCGCTCCATCTGACGATGACAGTCATAAACCTGTTCGATTCATGCCCAAGAAAAAGAAAGCAGAGATCCCTTCCTTTCGGCGTATGTCCCTTTCTCCGCGTCTTCCCCTGCACTCTGCTGCATCGAACCGGATACTCTTGAGATACGCAACCTCTATCACATATAAAGCGATTATATCGTCTGCATAAATGCTTGTCAAGATAACGAAAAGACGATTATCGTTCAATCTGTTCAAAAAAGTTCGTGGAAACCGCATAAAATCAGACCTTTGCAGACTACACAAAGGGAAAATGTTGTGATATAATTTCGTGGTTGCAGATAGTGAAAAAATATACAGAGTTGCCCCGTTTCAGGGGTCAGGCAGTGAGATCTGCCCGGGTTCGGCAGAAGAAAAGCTTGAATATTTGAATCCGGAGGCAGGTTTTCCCAGGAACAATGTCCGCGAGACCGGGAACGGGTTTTCCAAGGGACAATGTCCGGGAGAGCAGACGAACGTTGATGCTGCCGGCATTAGATGTGAGGTTAAAGATTATGAAAATTACCAGAAACGATATCCGTAACGTTGCCATTATTGCCCATGTCGATCACGGCAAGACAACGCTGGTAGATAAATTGCTGAGACAGAGCGGAGTATTCCGGGATAATCAGCAGGTACAGGAAAGAGTCATGGACTCCGGCGCAATCGAAAAGGAGCGGGGAATCACCATTCTGTCCAAGAATACTGCGGTTCAATATAAGGACACCAAGATCAATATCATCGACACACCCGGACATGCTGATTTCGGCGGTGAGGTAGAGCGTGTACTGAAGATGGTAAATGGCGTTATCCTTCTGGTAGATGCGTTTGAAGGGCCGATGCCGCAGACACGTTTTGTCCTTGAGAAGGCTCTGGCACTGAATCTGAAGGTTGTGGTCTGCATCAATAAGGTAGACCGTCCGAACGCGCGCCCGACTGAGGTGGTGGACGAGGTCCTCGAGCTTCTGATGGATCTCGGAGCTTCCGATGAGCAGCTCGACGCTCCCTTCCTCTATGCTTCCGCGAGAGACGGATGGTGCACCAACGAGCTCGATGACGAGAGAAAGGACATGACACCACTGTTCGAGGCAATCCTGAAATATATTCCTGCTCCGACAGGTGACCCGGATGCCGGTATTCAGATGCTGGTATCTACCATCGATTACAATGAGTATGTCGGCCGGATCGGAATCGGTAAAATCGACAATGGAACATTGTCTCTGAATCAGGAAGTCCTTCTGATGAATCATCATGATCCGGACAAGAAGGCACGGGTAAAGATCAGCAAGATGTATGTCTTCGACGGACTGAAGAGAGTTGAGGTTGAAAAGGCAACGGTAGGAGAGATCGTAGCGGTATCCGGTATCGCGGATCTGCATATCGGAGATACGCTCTGCGATCTGGAGAACCCGCAGCCGATTCCATTCCAGAAGATTGAGGAGCCCACGATTTCCATGAATTTCGTGGTCAACGATTCACCTCTTGCAGGAACCGAGGGAACCTATGTTACTTCCCGGCACCTTCGCGACCGTCTGTTCCGTGAGCTGAACACCGATGTGTCGCTCCGGGTTGAGGAGACAGATTCTGCGGACTGCTTTAAGGTATCCGGACGAGGCGAGCTTCACCTGTCGGTTCTGATCGAGGAGATGAGACGTGAGGGCTACGAATTCGCGGTCAGCAAGGCAGAGGTTATTTACAGGTACGATGAACGCGGCAGGAAGCTGGAGCCGGTGGAGCTGGCATACATCGATGTGCCGGATGAGTATTCAGGGGCTGTGATTCAGTCGCTGAGCGAGCGGAAGGGCGAGCTTCAGGGAATGAGCGTCGGCGAGAACGGTATTACCCGTCTGGAGTTCAGCATTCCTTCGAGAGGCCTGATCGGTTTCCGCGGAAACTTCATGACGATGACAAAAGGAACGGGAATCCTGAACACGATTTTTGATGATTATGCACCGTACAAGGGTGATATTGTGTTCCGTAAACAGGGATCTCTGATCGCCTTTGAGCCAGGAGTATCCGTTGCGTACGGTCTGTTTGCGGCACAGCAGAGAGGAACGCTGTTCATCGGACCGGGTGAAAAGGTTTACGCGGGAATGGTTGTCGGTATGTCTTCCAAGCCGGAGGATATTGAGCTGAACGTCTGCAAGACCAAGCACCTGACCAACACCCGTACCTCTTCATCAGACGAGGCGCTCGTGCTGACGCCTCCGATGATTCTCTCTCTCGAGCAGGCACTGGAATTCATAGACAGTGACGAGCTTTTGGAGGTAACTCCGAAGAGTCTTCGTATTCGTAAGCGTCAGCTTGATTCCAGACTCAGAAAGCGCGAGGGAATCAGAAAGAACGGATAATAAGAGCCGGCCACAGATACAGGCAGGCAGCAGCAAAGAAAAACGAGACGGCCGGAACATTTTCCCGAGCAGGAAATGTTCCGGCCGTCTCGTTCTGTTTCTGCGTTTTGGACAGAAGACTGCTTTGCGCATTGTACCATTTGACGAATCCAGGAGCATCGATTTGTTGCTGTTTTCGCGCAGCTGACAGGGCGCGGTGCAGGCAAGCAGCTCAGGCGCTGACAGGGCGCCGCATTCGCAAGCACCCCCGATGCTGTGAGCTCGCTTATGACTATAGGAATGAGATGCATCTGGCCACGGATCAGATTTTCTCGTGATTCTCGAATTTTTTCAGAACCTTCTGGATACGGTCTACCGGGTCCAGAAGACTGCTGATGGAAGCGTCGTGATTCAGTGTATCGATCAGAAGTGCTATGTATTTGCTCATATCACAGCTGATATAATATGGCCGCTGCAGAAGCTCCGGTCTCTGGTATACGAGGTTTGTTGTGACAAGCTTTGTGAACACTCCCTTGCGGTAGGCCTCATCAAAGCTGTCGAGTCCGTTCGTGAACAGACCGAAGGTGGCACACATGTAGATGTTCTTCGCCCCGCGTTCCTTGAGCAGAGAGGCAACTTCAATCATGCTGTCTCCGGAGGAGATCATGTCGTCGATGATGATCATGTCCTTGCCCTTTACGTCAGCCCCGAGAAATTCATGGGCGACGATCGGGTTCCTGCCATCGATAATGGTGGAATAATCACGGCGCTTATAGAACATACCCATATCGACACCGAGGTTATTGGCGATGTAGATTGCTCTCGCCATGCCGCCCTCATCCGGGCTGATGCACATCAGGTGATCGGAATCGATTTTCATGTCAGGTTCCGCGTGCCGGAGGATGTTCTTGATGAACTGGTAGGATGCGGAGATGGTCTCAAATCCGTGAAGCGGGATCGCGTTCTGTACACGAGGGTCGTGAGCATCGAAGGTGATGATATTTTCAACGCCCATTCCGACCAGTTCCTTGAGACCAAGGGCACAATCCAGGGACTCACGGCCGGAACGCTTGTGCTGACGGCTCTCATAGAGGAAAGGCATGATCACGTTGATTCTTCTTGCCTTTCCGCCGATTGCAGCGATCGCCCGCTTAAGATCCTGAAAGTGGTCGTCCGGAGACATGTGATTGACATAGCTGCCGAGCTTATAGGTCAGAGAGTAGTTGCAGACATCAACGAGAAGGTAGATATCGTCTCCGCGGACGGACTCGCCGATGACTCCCTTTGCTTCTCCTGAACCAAATCTGGGAATGTCGCAGGGAATAATATATGAACTTCTCTCGTATCCCTCGACAGCTGATGAGGTCTTGTGATCCGATTCCCGGTCTCTTCTCCACTGCACGAGATAATCATTCACCTTGCTGCCGATCGTTGTACAGCTTTTTAACGGAATGATCCCGAGGCGTCCGACCGGAAGGGAGTCATAGTAATTGTCGTTTCTGTTTGCCATATCTGAAATTCCTCCTTAACACTGCAGGTTTCAATTCACATTATTCTGAAGTCTGATTCTGACGCCGGTCCGGACCTTCGGTGGAAAGCCTTTTGCGGATCCGGATGTCCTCTCCGGAAATATGAATCAGACGGTACGAACCCATTATACGTGAAAAAGTACGTTCTGAGAAGGCTTCCCGGACCTTCATAATGGAAAGGTTTGTGGAGATGATCGTTGATTTTTTCTGAAGAATCCGCTCGTTGACGATGAGGAAAAGCTCGGATGTCACAAAATTATTCAGCATTTCCGTGCCGAGGTCGTCTATGATCAGAAGATCACAGGCGTACACAGTCTCATACGTCTCCTTCAGATCTTCTTCAGAATGAAATTTGTATCTGCTCATGAGATCAAAGAGATCATATGCCGTCAGATACAGGACGCTGCACCCGAGATCCAGAACCCCCTTCGCAATGGCGTGGGAGAGATGTGTTTTTCCGACCCCCACATCGCCGTAGAAGAAAAGATTTTCCGGCGTGCCCCTTCTGTGGTTCTGCCGGAAGTCCCTCACAAAATTTCGGGAAACCGCGAGAGCATTCTCTGCTTCCCAGTAGAAGGATTTCTGATTTACCTTATTAAAGGAATCTGTCGGGTAGTATTTCAGTGAAAAATTATCAAAGGTGTCGGATTCCAGAACATCCTTGAGATTTGAGGCAGAATAGAGCAGATCAATCTCAAGCTGGCGGAAACAGCTGCATTTGCGGTCCCCGACATATCCGGTGTCGTGGCAGAGAGGACAGTCGTACCGTGGCTCCAGGTAGTCCTCGGGATAGCCGTTCGAGAGGAGGAGCGCACGACGCTCCTCGGCAAGATCCTGAATAGCCCGGTCGGTATCGAGATCACTGCCCTTCGGATCCCCCAGGAGAAAGAGGGCCTTACGGACCGATACGGAGGCAACTTCGGCATCGATCTCGGGGAGACGAGGGATCTTTGCATAAACCTCCTCTTTCCGACGGTCAAGGTCGCGCCGGCTTTTCAGCTGCTTCTGGCTGTAGATACGCATAATAGCATCATATTGTGAATTGGACAGAGGCATATTCCCTCCTCTCTGTGCCTGGCTTCAGGCGCGGATGCAGAGGAAGCCCGGAGATTACTCCGGTGTTTCCGACTGCTGGTTCAAAAGAAGCTCCTGCTCAAGACGGTCGAAGTCGTAATCGCGCTGGTGGAAGTTCTCGTTGAAGCGTGTCGAAGATTTTGCGGGCTCTCTTCCCTGACGGGTTTGCGATGGAGCCGCGTTCCCGGATTCGGAAGATGCATGGGACTGGCGATAGGCGGAATCGAGCTTCTGAATATCGTCCGGCGTGTGGACGCCTGCCTTGTTCCAGTCGGAGAGAATGCGGTCTGCGTAGGAAAAAGAAGGCTGTCCGGTCTGCCGGATGGTCCGGCTGGCTGCTTCGCGGATCAGATCCATCGGCATTGCGTATTCCTTCAGCCATTTGTCCATCATCTTTATCTCATCGGGAATCGGATTGCGGTTCCGGATGCCGAAGGCACGAAAAATCGCGAAGTACCTGTCCTTCCAGGAACTGGAATATTCCTTCGCGGCCTGTACGGTCGTGAGCTTCTCATCGTTCCATGCGAGCCCGACCTTTTCAATGTAATTCATGTTCCGGCCGCCCCGCGATACGCAGTATTCCACCAGGTAGTCGATCAGATCAACCGGAAAATGAAGAACATCGTAGAAATACAAGATCCGGCGCATATCTGTTGCACTCAGGGGATGACCGATATACTGTTCAGTGAAGAAAAGAATCTGCTGTACATCCTCATTGTCTTTGATTTCCTTTGCCCGGGCAGAGGAAATCTGTGCGGGAGCCGTTTTTTTCTCAGGGGGTTCGGGTGCTTTTCTCTCTGAGGGCTCCTCCGGTACATACTGAGTCTTCTGCAGTGAAGGCTGAAGGGGGAGAAGTTCGATCTTCTCAAGCTCCCGTTCTTTCCCCCGGTAAGAGAGATTTAGAAGCCCGGCCTGCTGCCAGTAGCGGAGCGCGCGGAGAACATCCTTTTCCGTGCACGAAAAAACATCTGCAAGGGAGGAGAGCGTAGGATTGAAATCCTGCCGGTGGACACTCCGGAGCAGATACAGATAGATTTTCACAAAGTCCCCATTGGCACGGGGCATATAATAATCGATAAAGTCGTCTGCCAGAAGTGTCATTCCGGCAAGACGACTGTCCTTAATGGTTAACAAACCCATAGTATTTCACCTGCGTCAGTCGATCAGATCCTCTCCGACCTGAACAATATTTCCCGCTCCCATGGTGATCACAAGATCGCCGTCCTTGACATTCGCGCGCAGGAAGTCTTCGATCTCCTCGAAGGACGGAAAATAGTCACAGTCAGTTCCCAACTTCTGGATCTCCGCCTGAAGATCCCTGGAGGAAACACCGTAGATGTCAAGCTCGCGCGCTGCGTAGATATCCGCGAGCACCACATGATCCGCAATGGAGAGTGCCTCTGCAAACTGCGGAAGAAGTGCCTTTGTCCTTGTGTAGGTGTGGGGCTGGAATACACACCAGATCGTTTCGTGGGGAACACGCTCCGCGGTGTGCAGGGTCGCTTTGATCTCGGTCGGATGATGTGCGTAATCGTCGATGACGGTGGCTCCGCACTTCATTTTGCCCTTGTACTCAAAACGACGGTTCGTGCCGTGAAAGCTCTCGAAGCCATTCTCGATGGTAGCGGCATCGATACCGAGCTCTCTGGCGAGGGCAATGGCGGCAAGTGCGTTGCTGACATTGTGCTGTCCGGGCACCTGAAGCGAGAAATTGCCGATGGGGTTGCCCTTGTACAGAGCACGGAAAGAGGCATTCCCCCGCTTGTCATAGGTCACGAGATCTGCGGTATACTCTCCTTTGTTGCTCATGGAGTAGGTGATGATCTTGCAGGTAAGCCCCTTGGTGATCATCTTGCATGCCGGATCATCGGCATTGATGATCAGCACTCCGTCGTCCGGGAGAAGCTCCGCAAACTTCCGGAAGGAATGACGGATATCGTCCAGATCCTTGAAAAAATCCAGATGATCCGCATCAATGTCGAGAATGATGCTGATCTTCGGGAAGAAACTGAGGAAGCTGTTGGTATATTCGCATGCCTCCATCAGAAATGTATTGTTGCTTCCGATTCTGTAATTGCCTTTGATCAGAGGCAGTATACCGCCGACGGAGATCGTCGGATCCATATCGGCCGCCATGAGAATGTGTGCAGCCATGGAAGTTGTCGTGGTCTTACCATGGGTTCCGGAGACGCAGATCGGAATCTTATAGTTCTTCATCATCTGTCCTAGGAGCTGCGCCCTGGTGAGGAGCGGGATTTTCTTCGCGACCGCAGCGGCATACTCCGGATTGCTCGGATGGATTGCTGCTGTGTATACAACGACATCAATGCCATCGGTAATGTTTTCGGCTGCCTGCTGATAAGCAATTCTGGCACCAGCCGCCTGCAGACGATCGGTCAGCTCTGATTCGTGGGAATCAGAACCGGAAACGACGAAGCCCTCCTTCAGGAGAATTGCGGCAAGTCCGCTCATGCTGATTCCGCCGATGCCGATGAAGTGGACATGTGACGGTTTATCAAAATTTATTTTATACATAGTATGGAAAACTCCTTTTATATGCGAGAGACGCATCCGGGGCAGAATACACCTCAGATCGGTTCTGCTTATATGCGAAAAGTAAGACGCATCCGGCCGCAGAACATCTCACAGATGATTTCTGTATATGTGCGAAAAATGAGAAGCACCCGACCGCAGAATCTATCAGATTATTTCTGCCGATACAGCGTATCAATTATACCCTTGCGCCCTTAATATTTCAAGCAGACGCCTGAGGTGATAATGACGAATTTCGCACAGCACATACAATACTGATATGCACTGTTTTCGGCAAAAGTTATAAAAAACCGACAAATAGAATTGGAAAATTATTTAAAATGTTCACTTTTGAAAATGACTATGATATAATCTTTTTATCGATATAATCTTTTCAAGACAAGAGGTGATTCCATGGTCAAAAAAGAAATGATCGCCATGATCCTCGCGGGCGGACAGGGAAGCAGACTCGGTGTGCTTACTTCGAAGGTTGCAAAGCCTGCGGTGGAATTCGGCGGTAAATACAGAATCATTGATTTCCCTCTCAGTAACTGTATTAATTCCGGAATCGATACGGTGGGTGTACTGACACAGTATCAGCCGCTTCGGCTGAACAGTCATATCGGAATAGGAATCCCCTGGGACCTGGACCGGAATGTCGGGGGTGTCACTGTTCTTCCGCCATATGAGAAGAATACAGATACGGAGTGGTACACAGGAACCGCAAATGCAATTTTTCAGAATCTGGCATATATGGAGTCTTATAATCCGGAATATGTTCTGATTCTCGGCGGTGATCACATCTACAAGATGGATTATGAGGTCATGCTGGATTTCCATCGCGCGAACAAGGCGGATGTTACGATTGCATGTATGCCTGTTCCGATGGAGGAGGCGAGCCGTTTCGGTATCATGATAACGGACGGAAAAGGGCGGATAACCGAGTTTGAGGAAAAACCGGAGCATCCGAGGAGCAACCTTGCTTCCATGGGAATCTACATTTTTTCCTGGAAAACCTTGAAGGAATCTCTGCTTGCGCTCAGAGATCAGCCCGGGTGCGATTTCGGAAAGCATATCCTGCCTTACTGCAGGGACAGAGGGAACCGGCTGTTCGCTTACGAATTCAACGGTTACTGGAAGGATGTCGGAACGCTGGGATCCTACTGGCAGGCGAACATGGAGCTGATCGACATCATACCGGAATTCAATCTGTATGAGGAATACTGGCGGATCTACACAAAGGGCGACATCATCCGGCCGGAGTACATCTCCGAAAGCGGTGCTGCAGACCGCTGTATCATCGGCGAAGGCTCGGAGATCTACGGGGAAGTTCACAATTCCGTGATCGGTCCCGGTGTCACCATACAGAAGGGAGCCGTTGTCAGGGATTCTATTATCATGAGGCGATCCACGGTCGGTGCGGGCACGAAGATTGAGAAGGCGATTATCGCCGAGCAGGTCCGCATCGGTGAGAACTGCAGCATCGGTGTCGGAGAGGAGGCTCCAAATGTCTTCAAACCGAATATTTACGCCTTTGGCCTTGCCACAATCGGTGAGGATACAGTGATCCCGGACGGTATCACAGTAGGGAAGAATACGGTGATATCGGGCAAGACCGTTCCCGAAGATTATGAAAACGGCATTCTTCCCGGAGGAGGAGCGCTGATCAGGGAGGACGGTGATATCCTATGAGAGCATTAGGGATTATTCTTGCAGGAGGAAACAGCAACCGGATGCGGGAGCTCTCGGAGAAGAGATGCATCGCCGCTATGCCGGTCGCCGGGAGTTACCGGAGCATTGATTTTGCATTGAGCAGCATGACGAATTCGCATATCCAGAAGGTCGCCGTACTCACACAGTACAATGCGAGATCCCTGAATAATCATCTGATGTCGTCGAAGTGGTGGGATTTTGGAAGAAAGCAGGGCGGTCTGTATGTCTTCACTCCTACCGTGACATCGACGAACAACTGGTGGTACAGAGGCACGGCAGATGCTATCTACCAGAACATACAGTGGCTGAAGGAAAGCCATGAACCCTATGTCATTATTGCCTCCGGCGATGGAATTTATAAGCTGGATTTTAATAAGGTTCTGGAATACCATATTGCGAAGCGTGCGGATATCACGATTGTCTGTACAGAATGTCATGACGATGACCCGAACCGGTTCGGCGTACTGAAGATGAACGAGGACTACCGCATAGAGGAGTTCGAAGAAAAACCCATGGTTTCAGATTCGAGCTTGATTTCAACGGGAATCTATGTTATAAGAAGGAGACAGTTAATAGAGCTCCTTGAGCGTTGTGCACAAGAAGGGCGGTATGACCTGGTTAAAGATATCTTTATCCGCTACAAGAACCTGAAGCGGATTTATGGATATAAAATAAATACCTATTGGAGTAACATTGCGACGGTGGAATCCTATTATCGAACTAATATGGATTTCCTTAAACCGGAGGTAAGGGATTTCTTCTTCAATGAATATCCCGAGATCTATTCAAAGATTGATGACCTCCCGCCGGCAAAATACAATCCTGGCAACATAGTGAAAAACAGTCTGATATCGAGTGGTTGTATCATTAATGGACAAGTTGAAAATTCTATTCTTTTCAAAGACGTATATGTAGGCAACAATTGTGTGATCAAGAATTCCATCGTCCTGAACAATGTGTACCTTGGGGATAATACTCACATTGAGAATTGTATCGTCGAAAGCCGCGATACAATAAGGGCGAACTCTTATTACTGCGGCGAAGACAGAATCAAGATCGTGGTCGAAAAGAACGAGAGATACGCGATCTGAAATGCCTGCTGAACGCGGGAGAAGGAGCCTTATGCAGATCACAGATGTCAGAGTACGTAAAGTAACAAAAGAAGGGAAGATGAAGGCGGTTGTTTCCATTACCCTGGATGATGAATTCGCAGTACACGATATTAAAATTATCGAAGGCGAAAAGGGATTGTTTATCGCA
Organism: Bilifractor sp. LCP21S3_F8; assembly: GCF_052117805.1. Classification (NCBI taxonomy): domain Bacteria; kingdom Bacillati; phylum Bacillota; class Clostridia; order Lachnospirales; family Lachnospiraceae; genus Bilifractor; species Bilifractor sp. LCP21S3_F8. The sequence continues at coordinate 12,869 of NZ_JBQKIK010000008.1, forward strand.
ATGCCGAGCAGGAAGACAACAGACGGAGAATACAGGGACATCGCTCATCCAATCAATTCCGAGACACGGGACAGGATCCAGAAGATCATTCTGGAGAAATATGGAGAAGTTCTGGATCAGGATGAAGAAGAGTGATTGGTAATACCAATCACAGCTTGCATTATAATAGGAAGAAACAGAATTCTTCATCGCTCAGAACACGGACAAGAAAACAGAGAAAATCAGAAAGCACCTGGCAGTGACTGTCAGGTGCTTTCTGTCGAAATGCGGACGGGCGCAGAGAGAGGGAAAAATGAAGCTTCCATATGAGTTTGAGGAGAGAATGAAGAAAATGCTTGGCGATGAATATGACGATTTCATGGCCAGCTATGACAGACCTAGGCTTCGGGGCCTTCGTGTGAATACCATGAAGATTACGCCGGAAGAGTTCGAAAAGGCCGCCCCCTTTCCGGTACGAAGAGTTCCGTGGGTATCCGACGGGTTTATCTATCCGAATGATGTCTTTCCTGCGCGGCATCCGTATTATGCCGCAGGCGTCTATTATCTTCAGGAGCCAAGTGCAATGACGCCGGCGAGCCGTCTGCCGGTAGAACCCGGAGACCGGGTGCTGGATCTCTGCGCCGCACCGGGAGGAAAGGCGACGGAACTGGCCGCAAGGCTCAGAGGAACAGGGGTTCTTGTGGCAAATGATGCCAGCAATTCCAGGGCGAAGGCACTTCTTCGCAATCTTGAGCTGTTTGGTACAGAGAATATGTTCGTGACGAACGAAATGCCTGACCGGCTTGCCGATGTTTTTTCCGGCTATTTTGATAAGATTCTTGTGGATGCACCCTGTTCCGGCGAAGGGATGTTCCGGAAGGATCCAGATGTCGCTGAAACCTGGAGTCCGGAGCGCGTGAGGTATTTTGCGTCTCAGCAGCGGAATATTCTGGAAAATGCCAGAAAAATGCTGAAACCGGGAGGATACCTCATGTATTCCACCTGCACGTTTTCACCGGAAGAGGATGAACAGATGATCAGCTGGTTTATCCGTACATTTCCAGATTTTTCTCTCCAGGAGATGGAGGGCTATGCGGGATTTTCGGAAGGAAGACCTGACTGGGCGGACGGCAATCCGGAGCTCCGGAAATGTGTGAGAATCTGGCCGCACAGAATGGACGGTGAGGGACATTTTCTGGCATTGATGCGAAGAAATTTATCTGTGGATCCGGAGCTTGAAGCGGAATCGGGTCAGAGACAAGGCAATATCGCAGCTTCCGCATTGTCCGCATCAAGAGGACTTGCCGATGCCGTGACGGGATTCCCTGCAGGTGAAAGGGCAGGCTGTACGGAAGCCGGTTTATCAGTATTGGGAATAGGAGACCGTGCGCGGACGGACGACCGTACGCAGAGCGATTTGCTTAGCAGAAGGAAGAAGAAGACGCGCAGAGGCGGAGCCTCGGGAAAAGGCAGAGGAAGAGAAAATATGCCATCCGACATCCGTCCGGATCCGGAGCAGATGGAGCTTCTCAGTGAGTTTCTCCCACAGGCGGATACGGAGAAAATTGAGCGACGTGCGGGGAAAGGATATTATGTACAGGAGCTGCCCGATGGCGCGGGAAGGCTGAATTTTCTGAGAAACGGTCTTTATCTCGGGGAATGGAAGAAAAAAAGATTTGAGCCGTCACAGCCTCTCGCGATGGCGCTGAATCCGGAGAAATTCGGGAGGTTTTTTTCTATGAGACCGGGGGATGAAAGAATTGCCCGCTATCTTCACGGAGAGACAATTCAGGCAGATCCGGAGAGGGAGAAGATCAGCGACGGATGGAATCTCATCTGTGTGGATCGATTCCCGATCGGATGGGGAAAATATGCGAATGGTACGATAAAGAATAAGTACGCGGCTTCCTGGAGGAAGTGAGAGACGGAAAACCGAAAGCTGCAATTTGCGGCAATACAGAAGAAAATGTCGGAACATATAAATGACATACCGGAACATTCGTACAACATGGAAATGAGAGGTACACAGAAAATTATGTGCTGACCGGAGCAGAGTGAACTCCGGAACAAAACTACGGAGCCCGCGTACCTCTTTTTGAGCATTTCACGACACGAAGAAGCCCCGGAAGTGACTCGCGAAACGATTCTCGTCCGGAATCGGACGCGTTGTGGGTTAGTATCATGAGAATACCCGAGCATGCCGGATTATCGCCGGCAGCAAAGAAGTGAAATAAAAGCGGATTGAAACGGTAAAGAGTTCCGAGTGAAGACTGGCATAGAGGTTGATAAAATATCAGCAGAATTATTGTTTTGAAAAACTAAAAAGCAGTGGCATATTTCTATATCCTGAAGTATACTGATTATATCAAAACAGCCATAGAAAATAAAAACACCCCCGGACTGCAATATAAGAAATTATTATATTGCAGTTCTGGGCAAATAATGGCCATCAGGATGGTGGGATGTAAGTGTGTGTATACACCTGTTCCATGACCCGGCGTTTATCCTCAAGGCTCGGATGCACATACATCAGCATGGTAATATTTACACTCGCATGTCCAAGTATCATGCTTACCGTTTTCGGATCGGCGCCGTCTCTGATACACGCAGTTGCAAAGGTGTGACGCAGCGTGTGAAAATTTCTGGCAGGAATGTCAAGCTTCTTCAGCAGATTTCGGAAACGCTTACTGCAGGAAGAGGGCTCCATACATTTTCTCCTGCCCGTTAACAGGTACACATCTGACGGCTGCTGCTGTTTCCTCAAAAGATCAAGGATTTCCGGCGGCAGTGGAATGGAACGGATGGAGTTTCTGGTCTTTGGCGGAGCGATCACGAGATGTGTTCTGTGTCCATCTGTATCCGCATTCGGATTTGGAAGTCTGCCGAGAGATTTTGTAATCTGCAGCACTCCCTCATCGAGATTCAGATCACCCCATGTCAGTGCGCAAAGTTCCCCGATACGGATTCCACTCACCAGAGCCAGAAGGACACCGCTGTTATATGGTGTCAGGTTCTGTGTGAGATATCGAACCATCCTGCCTGTCTCTTCCCGGTTGAATATACTGATTTCCGGCTGATGAAAAGAAATATGTACCAGATCATTCATGTCCTGCACACAATAATGATTGCACTTCGCATATTTGAAGGCGGAGTTCAGGATCGTTCTCAACTCCGAAACGGTTGTGGGAGAAAGGCCTCCGGAATTATCCAGCCTTCCGTCTGATAATTTTTGCTTCAGGTAGCTGTTCAGAATATCAGAATCCAGCTCCGACAGCTGGTATTCTCCAAGATCATGGATGAGATGTTTTTCAATGAGGTATGAATATGTTGCAGGTGTTTTGCCTGACAATGCAGGATCCTCATCCAGATAGCGACGATAACTCTCCAGGAATTCATGTACCGTGATGATTTGATTTCGGTTTTCTTCTTCCCTATTCATATTCTCCTTTCCAACGATCATGCCAGTCCAGTAGCAAATTATAGCTCACCTTCCGGGGTTCTTTCCTGTATAATTATCTGAAAAGCCATGGGAATTTTGTTGGCATTCAGTTAACAGAACAGAAAATTCAAAATGTGGCTGTCGAGCATTGCCGGATGGCGGAAACTTCATCTGCAAATTTCACTTTTCGGAGTACGGTACAAACAGTAACAATATCTTCTAGTAATTAAACATATTTTCTTGCAATAATATACAGGATAATGTATAATATGATCGAAACGGAGATATTGACCAGAATATTTATATAATATATACAATTACAAAACTGAGTCAGAACTGCAATATAATAATTTCTTATATTGCACCTGATTATACTTATTGTAATATTATTCAGACAACTGTCGATGATGCATTACGAGGGCGCCATTGGAAACGATGTTTTCAAGGGTGCTTTTTTTCGCTAACATAAGGGAACGAGGGGGAAGTTTTGTATATTGTGCATAAAGCAACGATGGATTGTTTATGTTAAAATAGGAATGCCTGATTGAGCCGGGTGTGCGTGTTTGGGGATGAACAAACATCATCGGTTCATCGGTCTGACATTTCAGGACAGGGATACAATAGGTGGACTGGTCAAAAAACCTGTCATTTGCTTATCTGTGAAAGGAATAAATATGCGAAAAACAAAAATTATCTGTACAATCGGACCTGCAAGTGCTTCTGAGGAAATACTTAGCCGCATGGTGAAGGCGGGTATGAATGTCGCGCGGCTTAACTTTTCTCACGGAACCCATGAAGAGCACCTGGAGAAGATGAAGCTGATCAAGAAGGTTCGCAATAAGCTGCACCGGCCGATTGCAATTATGCTCGATACGAAGGGACCGGAATACAGGATCGGTGTATTCAAGGATCACAAAGTCACCCTCAAGGAGGGACAGGAATTTATCTTTACGACGGAAGATCTGATCGGAGATGAAACCATTGTATCGGTCAGCTACAAGGGGTTTGCAGACGAGCTGAAACCGGGAGATAAGATCCTTGTAAATAATGGACTCGTTGTATGCATTGTCGAGAGAGTAGAGGGAACGAAGGTCTTCACAAAAGTGGAAGCTGGAGGGGTTCTCTCGGACAGAAAGAGCATGAACTTCCCCGGGAAGCTGATGAAGAATGATTTCCTCAGTGAGCAGGACAGGGAAGATCTTCTGTTCGGGATCAAGAATGATGTGGATTATATTGCCGCTTCCTTTGTATCGACAAGGGAAGATGCGCAGGAAATGAGGGATTTCCTGAACGCGAACGGTGGCCAGGATATTGATATTATCGCAAAGATCGAGAACCGGGCCGGGGTGAATAATATCCGTGAGATCTCGGAAGTGGTTGACGGCATCATGGTTGCGAGAGGAGATCTCGGAGTGGAGATCCCGTATATGGAGGTGCCGGCTGTTCAGAAGGAGATTGCGCAGGAATGCAGACTTCTCGGGCGCCGCGTCATCATCGCAACGGAGATGCTGGAATCAATGATCAATAATATCCGCCCGACCCGTGCCGAAATTTCCGATGTAGCGAATGCGGTATATGACGGTGCGTCCGCCATCATGCTCTCAGGTGAATCCGCGGCAGGAAAATATCCGGTGGAAGCGGTTCAGACAATGGCGCAGGTTGCAGAGTTTACGGAGCAGCATATCAACTACCGGAAACGTTTCAAGAACACGGAATTTGTGCAGAAGAACATTCTGGACGCGATTTCGCACTCCACATGCTCCATGGCAATCGATGTAGACGCGAAATGCATCGTGGTAAGTTCAAAATCGGGAATGACGGCGCGGATGGTCAGCCGATTCCGCTGTCCGGTACAAATCATCGGTATGACGACGTCGGAGAAGGTTTACCGCAAGCTCTCTTTGAGCTGGGGCGTCGAGCCGATTCTCTGCGAGGAATTTGAGTCGATTGATGTTCTGTTCTATCATGCAATTCGCCAGGCGGTCAATATCCTCAACCTCAAGATGGGAGACAACATCGTTCTCACCGGCGGACCGGTCGGCGGAGGAAAAGGCGGAACAAATATGATTAAGGTGGAGACCATCCACAGAAATTATCAGTAATGGTACTGCAGGATTGCAAGAGTGCGGAGCACGGACTAATTCCGTAGCTTATACAGCATGTGACGCCCCGCCTGCGGGGCATGGGGCTGCTGAAGAAGCTCTTCGAAAACGCAGACAGACCGCCTGCCGCGAAGCGTGCGTGAGAGACAGGATGCGATTTCGAAGGTAACAGGTATGAGCATGAAAGGCGAGGACAAAATGGCTGAGATGATGCTTGATGAGAGAAGACAGTATGCTCAATATTTTAATCTTCTGCAGGGAGGCGTCTGCATGATTGCAGCCGACGGGTCGGAGCGCATCGTCTTTGCCAGCAGGCAGATGGCGCTTCTCTTCGAGTGCGAGGACGAGGAGGAGTTTCTGAAGAATTATCCTTGCTATCAATATCTGATGGATGGGAGAGATTACAAGCCTCTTCAAGAGTATGGCAATTTGCATCCGGAGCACTTTTCGGTGAATTTTCATTATCAGACGAAGAAAGGACACTTCCGTGAGGCAGAGGGAACGGGTGCTTTAAGGAATACTGCTTTCGGAAAAACCTATGTTCTGCAGATCTTCTCATCGGAGCAGATTTCAAATGACCGAAAAGTGGATGGGATAACCGAATTGCCGGGGATGCATGATTTCTTAAATGAGGCGTTACGACGTGCGAAGGAGAGAAAAGCCATCCACAGATTAAGAGACTTCTGTCCGGTCTGCTTTGATGTTACAAATTTTAAGGAATATAACCGGCAATACGGTATTCATCAGGGAGATCTGTGCCTGAAGAAGATCGGAGACACGATCACGGAAGTTTTCCCGGGTGCTCTCGTCGGCCATCTCGCGGCGGACCGATTTGTTGCGCTGCCGTCGGAGAAGAATCTTGAGGTAAAGCTTGAACAGATCTGCGATGAAGTGAATCACTATATCAATGATGACGGGATTCAGATAAAGGCCGGCGTCTACCGGGCGTCAGAGAACGACTCTCTGGAGGATCTGCGGAATGCGTTTGATCTGGCAAAAATGGCCTGTGACAGCATTAAGGAGGACGGCAACCGGATTGTGGCGTTTTACGAACCCTCTATGGGGGAAAGTGCTGCGAATAAGACCTATGTTCTCCGCCATTTCAATGAGGCACTGGAAAGGCATTATATCAAGGTATATCTGCAGCCTGTGATCCGCACAATGACAGGACGGGTGAGCGGATTCGAGGCATTGGCGCGATGGGAAGACCCGGAGCTTGGGATGATATACCCGAACGTGTTTATCCCTGTTCTGGAAGAGGCCCAGCTGATCAACCGGCTCGACCGGTATATTCTGGAGCATGTTCTCTACCTCAGCCGTGACCGGATGGAGAACGGACTTCCACTGCTTCCGATATCCATGAACCTTTCCGCCTATGATTTCGAGGTGGTGAACCCGCTCGATACGATTGAGAAGCTGGTCAGCCGTTACCATGTACCGAGGAGTGTCCTCTGCTTTGAGATCACGGAACGGATCATGCTCCGCAACCGTCACAGCATGGTCAGGACGATTCAAAGGTTTCAGCAGGCAGGATATCAGATCTGGATGGATGATTTCGGAAGCGAATACTCGTCCCTGAATTCTCTTCATAATTTCCAGTTTGATGTGATCAAGATTGACATGGGATTTTTCAGTCATTTTGATGATCGAAGCCGGCAGATTATTACCTCTGTTGTAACAATGGCGAAAATGCTCGGGGTGGAGACACTGGCAGAAGGCGTGGAGACGCAGGAGCAGGTTTCCTTTCTCAAAAAAATCAACTGCGGTCGGATTCAGGGATATTATTACGGACGTCCGATGCGCTACGAGGATAGCGTGACGTATATCCATGGCAGAGGCATGCAGATAGAGAGTCCGGAGGAAGCACATCTTCTCGACGCCGCAGAAGACATCAATATAATTTCGGATTCCCCTACTTCGCTTTTTAGCTTTGATGGGAAAAATATTGTTCTTCTGATCGAAAATGATGCGTACCGGAGGGAGCTGAGAAGTGCAGGTACGCAGAGTATGGAGGAGGCGAATGCCTACCTCAGCGATGAGGGATCTCCAGTGAGAGACAGGTTTGTCCAGCTTTTGCAGAGAGCATTGAAGTCACATGCGGAAGAGAGCATGGTGTACGCGGACAACGGCCAGTATATGAAGGTAAATGTCCGGTGGATTGCGGGAGATGCGCGGCGCTGGGTCGGGGTGGCACATATCTACAATATCAGCAATAATGCCTCACTGCAATTTGCGAAAACCCTTGACCATACGCTGCGGAACATCTTCCAGCTGTACGAGGGATTTTATCTGATTGATCGTGGATCAGAAGAGGTGAAAATTCTCCGGTCCAGCCATCCGGAGATAAAATCTCGGGATGGCTTTTCTTCGATAACAGCGTTTGTCCGGTACTTCAGGGATGAATTGATCTATCCGGACGACAGAGATCGTTTTCTTGCTTTTGTTCAGGCTGAGAATGCTGAGACGGAAGGTGGAAGTACAGATAAGGGGATCAGGGCAGAGATACTGCGTGTGCGGACCGCTGACGGGACATACAGGTGGGCGGTGTTTGAAGCGCTGGTGCTCTATAAGAGTAATGCAAAAAATCTTCTTCTCTGTGAGCGGGAGGATATATGGGAGAGGAAAAGAGATAGGGATGCTCTTCTTCCTGAATTTTGTCAGTCGTTCGGAGTGCCGGGATACGGCACAGATCCGACGGAGGAGGTGAAGGATGGGGATCTGTTCCGGACACTCTGCGATGCATCTCCTTATGAATTCTTCTGGATGGACAGACAGAGAAAGCTTTTGGGCGCAAGCAGAGAATTTGTCAGGAGAATCGGGCTTTCCGACGAGAAGGACTATCTTGGCAAGACAGAATCAGAACTGGGATGGCATATCGATTCTGCCGCAGCGGAGCTGGAGGAGAAAAAAGTTCTGGAGATGGGCGTCAGGTCGACATCGGCCAATGAGCTGGTACTGACCGGAGGCAGACTCGACGGAATCGAGATTACCCGTGTTCCCTGGTACCATGAAAAGGAAATCGTGGGAATGATGGGAATGATCAGCGGTGATCGGGCAGAGGACAGAAAGAAGGAGGTGCGCCTGGGATTTGTCGACCGCGACACAGAGCTATTGAGTTTTCGCGGCGCGATAGAAGCCGGATTGATATATGCGGATCAGTATCGGCTGAAAAAAATCGATTATACAGGACTTTTAATTGATGTTGCCGCATATGCCGAGGCGATGCGGGAAAGCACCGAGAAGGCAAAGGTGATTCTGACCGAAATATCTGCGACACTGAAAAAACTGATGAATCCGGAATGGGCGATCGCGCGGATCGGGCTGTGCTGTTTTCTGTGCTTCTGCCGCAGGGATCATGCCGGAGATGTTGAAGAGAAGATTGACAGGGTATCCGGAATGCTTCCGACGCTTTGGAGAAAGCTCGGAATTCAGGCTGATCCCGTTCTGGCGCATGCGATTGTCTACGGGTCGGAGGTAACGAGCCTGGACGAGATGTTCATGCTGCTGATCCGGAGGATCAGCAGCACGGAGAAGGCGGCTCATGGGGAGAGCCCATATGTCGGGGATTACATTGACCTGAGACGTGAGGTGTTCGACAGCCTGACGGAACATGTCATTGTCAGTGATCCCAGAACATACGAGCTTGTATATATGAATCGTTCTGCCCGAAGGGATTTTGGAATAAAACCGGATGGCAGCCTGAACGGGTGCCGCTGTTATGAGGTGCTGGAAGGTCAGGATGTTCCCTGCGGCGACTGTCCGAATCTGTTGCTGCGGAAGGATTGTGCGTATGAGGCATCACACCTGAACCGGAGAAGGGGAGCAAAAGTACTGATTCGTTCTGCTCTGACAACATGGGAGAACCGGACGCTGAGGCTGACGGTCGAATTTGATATCAACAAGTATCTGCATGCAATAGCAAGGGATCACGAGCTGATCTATCAGGAGATGCGGGCAAATGAGGCAATTTCTCTTGGTATGGCGGAAGAGGATCCCGGAACAGGAATTGAGAAGACGATTGCATGTATCTCTGAAAATATGAGACCGGAGCGCTTCCTGATCTTTGAGGAACGTGATGACAATACAGTTAGTGCCACCTATGAATGGACGGCACCCGGTGTCTTCTCTCTGAAGGAGGAACTCCAGAGCATTCCTCTCTCGGAATTGCGGGCGCTATATATGCGGTTTGCGACAGAACATGTGGTGATGGTCAGTGATATGGATGCCTTTCAGAAGGAAAATCCCGATTTTTCCATGCGAATCCATGATGTTCGGAGCTTTATCTCCGGGCAGCTGAAGATCTTGAATCAGACAGAGGGCTTTACGATGGTTATCAATCCGGCGGCGGACACCTTCCGTAACACCAGCGTGCTGCTTTCCACGCTGACGGATTTCATAGCAATTATGATTCGAAACAGGAACAGCGTGCATCAGCTGGAGAAACAAAGCATGATTGACCAGATGACAGGTGCCGGAAACCGGAGGGCTCTTGAGCGGCAGATCCGCGAGTGGAAGGGTGACGGTCTGCTTGGAGTGATTTCCGTTGACCTGAACGGACTGAAGAACACAAACGATACGGCGGGACATCATGCCGGCGATGTGCTGATTTGCGAAACAGCCCGGGTTCTTCAGGAATGCGCAGGTGAAAAGTATGTGTTTCGCACGGGCGGGGATGAATTTATCGTTCTGACAGAAGATCTGGAGGAGAGAGATATCAGCCTGCTGATACGGCATATGCGTGAGAATGCAGAAAATAATGGAATCAGTATGGCAATTGGGTTTGCGGCATGCCGGGGGAAGGTTACGGACTTTGACGCGCTGCTCACCAGGGCGGATTTCAATATGTATAAGGATAAGGGACACAGTTTCCGCAGAAGAAGGGATGATTGAAGGACTGAAGGAAGTCTTATATCCGCAGTGCGGTATATTTGACACTTTTCAGCCGGTATCGTATAATCGTTGCAGATAATTGAAGAGGGGGCCTTTCAGTGCATCTGGTCTTCTTTGCCTGCCTGGCAGCAGGAGTGCAGAAGATCTGTATGAGAATAGAGAATCAGGTGAAATTCCTGAGCGATCCGGTCACTGTGAGCAGCGAACCATTCCGTTATGTCATTGTGTCCTAGAGCATGAGAAGACAGGAACCGGTGCTTGAGCTGTCAGCCAGGAGAACTGCTGAGAGGTTTTGTAGATATGCTTCCGAAGAAAGCAGATTCTGATGGCTTGGGTGTTTTGCCGGATTTCCGGCGGAACCGATTAATACAGGTTATTTTTTCAGGACGAATGCTTCGGCATTCGTCCCTTTTCATGTATAAGATCATTGAAGTTGAAAGGCATACTTGCGAATGATGAGTGACAATGAAATCAGCAGCTATCACGCTGAGAATCTGAAAAGGAGAATGCGATACACAGCGGTCTTTGCCGTTCTGGCAGCTGCGTTTCTGATCGTGACCGTGGTCAATATCAATACCGGCAATGTCGATATTCCGATTAATAAAATTTTGAGAGCTGTTTTTCTCCGAATCGGCTCAAGGGATGATATGAATATCATCTGGAAGATCCGTCTGCCGCGGATTCTGATGGCGGCTATTCTCGGAGGAGCGCTCTCTCTGTCCGGATTTCTGCTGCAGACATTTTTTGAGAATCCAATCGCGGGTCCTTTTGTGCTCGGAATATCTTCCGGCGCAAAACTGATTGTCGCGTTTCTCATGATTCTTGTGGTGGCCAGGCACGGAGCGGTGTCCTCCTGGGCCATGATCCTTGCCGCGTTCGCGGGGTCTCTTGTGTCAACCGGCTTTATCCTGCTGGTCTCCCGGAGCGTGCGGAATATGTCGGCGTTGCTGGTTGCCGGAATCATGATCGGGTATATCTGTACTGCGCTGACGAATCTTCTCGTTACATTTGCCAGTGATTCGGATATCGCCAACCTTCACAACTGGTCTCAGGGAAGCTTCTCTGGTATGACCTGGGACAATGTCCTGGTGGGCGGAATCATCATCGGAGCTGCGTCTGTCCTGGTATTCCTGCTCGCGAAGCCGATCGGTGCCTTTCAGCTTGGTGAGGCCTACGCGCAGAGCATGGGAGTTAATGTAAAGCAGTTCCGTGTGGCCCTCATCCTGCTGTCCAGCATCCTCTCTGCAACGGTGACGGCATTTGCCGGTCCGATTTCTTTCGTGGGAATCGCGGTGCCCTTCCTGATCAAGCGTGCGCTGAATACGGCAAATCCGGTCGTGGTCATCCCGGCCACTTTCCTTGGAGGCGCCGTCTTCTGCATGATCTGTGATCTGATCGCAAGGGTCGCATTTGCGCCGACTGAACTGGAAATCAGCACGGTGACCTCGATTTTCGGAGCACCGGTCGTGATCTTTATGCTGATACGGCGGCAGAAGGGAAGAAGATAAATGGAGAAGGTACAGAGCGAGGAAAAATATTATCTCCACCTGGAGGGTCTGTCGGTCGGGTATAACGGGAAGCCGGTGATCCGCGATATTGAGATCGGAATCCGGCGCGGTGAGATTGTTACACTGATCGGACCGAACGGCGCGGGAAAATCTACAATATTGAAAAGCATCACGAGACAGCTTTCTCTTGTGGAGGGAGAGGTTGTTTTTGATCTGAAGAATTTGTCGGATTATTCGTTCCGAGAATTGTCTTCGCGTATGGCTGTTGTTCTGACGGACCGTCTGCATCCGGAGCTTATGACCTGCCACGATGTGGTCGCGACCGGAAGATATCCATATACGGGGCGGTTGGGACGGCTGACGGAAGAGGATGAACGGAAGGTAGATGATGCGATGAAGGCGGTTCAGGCGCAGGAGATTGGCAACCGCGACTTTAACGCGATCAGTGACGGGCAGAAGCAGCGGGTGCTGCTCGCGAGGGCGATCTGCCAGGAACCGGATATCATCATCCTGGATGAGCCGACGAGCTTCCTGGATATCAAGCATAAGCTGAAGCTTCTGTCGATTCTCCGGGATATGGCGAAGCAGAAGAATATAACAGTTGTGATGTCGCTGCATGAGATCGATCTGGCGATGAAGATTTCTGACCGGATAATCTGCGTTCACGGCGATAAGATCTTCCGGAGCGGAACGCCGGAGAGCATTTTTCACGAGGACACGATCCGTGAGCTGTATGAAATTGACAACGGCTTTTTTGATCCGATGTTCGGAAGTATCGAGCTTCCGAAGGTCGAGGGAAATCCGGAAGTACTGGTACTGTCATCCTGTGGAACGGGGATACCGGTGTACCGCAGGCTGCAGAAAGAGAAAACGCCTTTTGCGGCGGCAATCCTGTACACGAATGATGTCGACTACCGGTTGGCGCGTCTTCTTGCTTCGCAGGTAATCACCGAAAAGCCCTTTCATGAGATTTCGGACCGCGCTGTCGCCGAGGCGCTGGAGGCGGTAAGAAACTGCGCAAGGATCATCGATGCCGGTGTGACAATCGGTCCGGGAAACCGGAGAATGCAGGAGATTCTCGATGCGGCATATGAAAGTGGAAAATGTGTGAAGTACAGGGCTTCAGATACATAGGAACATGGTTTCAGATACATAAGGGTATGTCTTCAGATACATGAATGTATGTCTTTAAATACATGACGATAGGGTTTCAGACACAGGAGTGTATGGCTCTTTTTATGACAGGAGGGAAATAAAATGAAACAGAGAACAGCAGCAATCTTATGTGCAGCAGTTATGGGAGCGTCGCTTCTGGCCGGATGCGGGACGGGAACGGGAAATTCGGCTTCTGGGACATCTTCTGCAGCGCAGATTCAGTCACAGTCAGGGGCGGAAGAGACTGCAGCCTCGTCCGGCGTTTCCACTGCATCGTCCGCGGCCGTAAGCACATCTTCATCCGATGCTGCCGGACAGTCATCGGAGACCGTTGCCGGTAGTGTTTCAACGTCTTCAACAGCTTCTGCGGGAGCAGAGGTGCCGGCTGACGGAACCTACACGGCCGAATTCACATCCGACAGTCCGATGTTTAAGGTGAATGAGGCAAACGACGGCAAGGGAACCTTGACGGTGAAGGACGGGAAAATGGTCATTCACGTAAGCCTGACCTCCGAAAATATTGTGAACCTGTTTGCCGGGACAAAGGAAGATGCTCAGAAGGACGGCGCAGAGCTTCTTCAGCCGACCGTAGATACGGTCACATACAGTGACGGAACGACAGAGGATGTGTATGGGTTTGATATTCCGGTTCCGGCACTTGACAAAGAATTTCCCGTTGCTCTGATTGGCAAAAAGGGAAAATGGTACGATCATATGGTCACCGTTACCAATCCCGTTCCAAAGGCATGACTTGTGCTTTCACTCCATTGATGTCTGGGACATGTTGAATGAACAGGGATTTTTTGCTGAGATGAACCGGAAAGCGGTTTCGGAAAAGGTTGAAAAAGAGATTTAAAAAGAGATTTAAAAAGAGGAGTAAAAAGAGGACCGCCGCACTAAGCATATTGCGTTAGTGCGGCGGTCCTCTTTTACGCGAACAGTGAGCCGCAGCCGAATGCGAAGTATTCGTGTGCGGCGAGCGTCGCGATAGCGAGATAAAACTCGCGCAGCGTGTTTTATCTCGTTTTGATAGCGGATGGGGCAGCGGGATAACACCGGAAAACGTATCCTATCTCCCGTTGGGCAGTCCGAAGAAAAAATTATTTCCGGAAGCTAAGTTTATAGGTAGTTGTGGACTCATACTTCTGACCGGCCGGGAGAATGGGACTTGCGAAGCCGTCGATGTTGATGCTGTTCGGAAAATACTGTGTTTCGAGCGCAAATCCGCATCTTCGGTCGTAGATATGTCCGGACTTTGCTGTGTGGCGCGTGACATAATTTGCCGTGTAGAGCTGCATGCCGGGAAGATCGGAGTATACATCCAGCTGAAGGCCGGTGACGGAGGAGAAGACCTCTGCCATTTTCCGCGTCTCGCCCTTGTCCATGGCAAAGACAAAGTTGTGGTCATAACCGTTACCGAAGCGCAGCTGTTCATCATCTGCCTCGATATCGGCACCGATGGACTTTCCGTTCCGGAAATCAAAGGGTGTTCCATCTACATCAAGGAGTCTGCCTGTCGGAATGGTTCCGGCGTCGATCTCCGTGATTTTGTCTGAGAACAGCTTCAGATTGTGATCCAGAATGTCTCCGTTTCCCTCGCCGTTCAGATTAAAATAAGAATGATTTGTCATGTTGCAGAGGGTGTCCTGATCAGAAATCCCTTCATAATGGATAGAGAGACAGCCATCCTTGTCAAGCTGATAGGTCACGGTTGCGGAAAAGGCGCCCGGATATCCCTGATCGCCATCAGGAGTGTCAAGTGTCAGAGAAATTGAAGCACCGTCCGCAGCGATGCCCTGCGTCTTCCACATTCTTTTATAGTAGAAATCGGGACCGCTGTGCAGGTTGTTCTCACCGTCGTTTTTTGCCAGGTGGTATGTCGTACCGTTCAGTACAAACTGTGCGCCACCGATCCGGTTGGCATTCCTCCCGACGGTTGCACCGAAGCAGGCATCGCTCTTCTCATAATCAGAAGCATGGTCATATCCGAGGACGATATCTACAGGAGTCCCATCATCATCTTTTACAGCAAAAGATACAAGAGCAGCGCCGTAATCCGATATTGACGCCGTGTATCTCCCGGCGTGTATGGTGTACAGCGTCGTCTGCTGTCCCTTAGCTGTTCTGCCGAAATCTTTAACCCAATCGCTCATAAATAAACCCACCTTTCAGAAATACCTGATACTTTTCGCGCCGGATTCATTCCGGTGCCATACTCTGTTATTTTACAGCAGTTTACCTGTGAAAAACAGATGAAATCACGATTATCGCTGTGCTTTGTGCCGCTTAAGCGTCACTTCATGCTCATACCTGTTGTCGTCGCTAATGTTCTTGCCCACTGGTGAGCAAGCTCCCCGTGGGCCAAGAACATTGCGACTGGACTTATACAGTAAAGGTGCACAAAAAGAGGTGCCTCGATTTGAGAGTATTAACGAAAAGTTGATTTGCTATTGAAAACGTTTCCAACAGGTGCTATTCTCTAAACATAGAAAACGTTTCCAATGAAATCCGAATATGATACAATCCTTTAAAATAAAGGATTTAAAGCAATTTTGATTCATGGAGAGGAAAAGTTCGAAAACGTTATCTAAAGGTAAGAAAAAGCTCGTGGGAAAATAGATTCCCGCGGCTAAAATGTGTAAATCAAAGGAGGATAAACACATGAAAAAGAAAGTTCTCAGTCTCGTACTCGGAACAGCAATGGCAGCTTCCATGTTCGCTGCCTGCGGATCTTCAACATCTTCAACAAGCTCTGCTGCTTCTTCCAGCAGTGCAGCAGACAGCAGCGTTGCATCCGCATCTGCCGGCACCACCGAAGATGTTGCATCGAGCAGCGCAACAGCATCAACCGGATCTGACGGCGGCAAGGTATACATGCTGAACTTCAAGCCGGAGACAGATGACGCCTGGCAGGATCTGGCGAAGACCTACACCAAGCAGACCGGAGTTGAGGTAAATGTACTTACCGCCGCTGACGGACAGTACGCGACCACACTTCAGTCTGAGATGGCGAAGTCCGAAGCACCGACAATCTTCAACATCGGATCTTCCACAGACGCACAGACATGGGATGATTACACATACGACCTGAAGGATAGCGAGCTCTACAAGCATGACAGCGATCACAGCCTGGATGTTGTATACAACGGCAAGGTTGCTGGTATCGCGAACTGCTACGAGGCATACGGCATCATCGTCAACAAGACAATCCTTGACACATACTGCAGTCTTGACAACGCAAAGATCTCCTCTATCGATGACATCGACAGCTTTGACAAGCTGAAAGAGGTTGCTGACGATATCCAGAGCCGTCTGGACGAGATCAACAAGGCAGGCGGATATGATCTGACCGGAGCATTCACCTCCGCAGGACTGGATGACTCCTCATCCTGGAGATTCTCCGGACACCTTGCGAATATGCCGCTGTACTACGAGTTCGTAGACGACGGACTTGAGGATCCGACAGCAGGAGAGGCTACCATCAAGGGAACATACCTGGACAACTACAAGAAGGTATGGGATATGTATGTATCTGATTCCGGTGCTGATCCGAAGACACTTGCAGGCGGCACCTACAATGCTGAGCAGGAGTTCGGTATGGAAGAGGCAGTCTTCTACCAGAACGGCGACTGGGAGTACAGCGCACTGAAGGATGCTGACGGAACAAATGGTTATCTCACAGCAGATGATGATCTTACCATGATCCCGATCTACTTCGGCGTTGACGACAAGAATGAGGGCCTCTGCGTAGGTACCGAGAACCACTGGGCAGTCAACAGCAAGGCATCTGATGCTGACATCAAGGCTTCTCTTGATTTCCTGAACTGGGTAATCACCTCTGACGAGGGACGCGAGGCTCTGAACTCAACAATGGGTCTTTCCTGCCCGTTTGATACATTTACCGGAGACTACGCACCGACCAACGAGTTCAGCGCTGTAGCACAGAAGCTCAATGATGAGGGCAAGAAGTCCGTTGCATGGGCATTCAACTCCACACCGAACGTAGATGACTGGAGAGCTGATGTTGTATCTGCGCTTACCGCTTACACAGACGGAACCGGCGACTGGGATGCAGTTAAGACCGCATTTGTAGACGGATGGGCAAATCAGTGGAAACTTCAGCAGGAATCCGCTTCTGAATAATCCTTCGGGGGATGATTAAAACAGCAAATAATCAGGTGGCACGCAGACATATGAAGAATATGCCATCATAAATAAAGTGATGACACCTTAGCAGAAAAATAAAGGGGCTGCCGGATGAAAAACAAAAGTGATCATCGCGACAGCCCTTTTGCTCGCCTGAAAAATCAGTGAGTGTGCTTATTGAAACTGTCTTTGTTCTAAAGTGAGGCTTTCTATGTCAAAACCATTAAAAAAATACTGGCCGCTTTTCGTGCTTCCCACAATGGCGGCATTCGTGATCGGATTTATCGTACCATTCGTATATGGCGTATTTCTTTCCTTCTGTAAATTCACGACAGTTACGGACTGGAAGCTGGTGGGGCTGCGCAATTACACCAGAATCTTTTTCGTCAGCGGAAAACTGGATACCACATTCATCCATTCGCTGTGGTACACCTGCCTGTTCACGGTAGTTACGGTACTGATTATCAACGTTGTCGCGTTTTTTATCGCGCTTGCACTCACAAAGGGAATCAGAGGTACCAATATTTTCCGTACCTCCTTCTTCCTTCCGAATCTGATCGGAGGCATCATCCTTTCCTACATCTGGTTGATGATCTTCAACGCGATTCTCGCAAAATATTCCAAGACGATTGTATCCACACAGTGGACAGCGTTCTGGGGCCTGGTCGTTGTCGTTTGCTGGCAGCAGATCGGATATATGATGATCATCTATGTCGCAGGTCTTCAGAATATTTCGGCGGATCTTCTCGAGGCGGCGAAAATCGACGGAGCCAATAACTGGCAGCTGATGAAGGGTGTCATCATTCCGATGCTTCGTCCGACCATCGCGACCTGTACCTTCCTGACACTGACGAACGGATTCAAGCTTTTCGATCAGAACTTTGCTTTGACCGGAGGCAATCCCGGCAAGATGTCACAGCTGCTTGCGCTGAACATTTACGATACCATGTACGGAACCACCGGATGGCAGGGGGTAGGACAGGCAAAGGCAGTTATCTTCTTTATTCTGGTTGCGATCATCGCACTCGTTCAGAATAAGCTGACAACGCGTAAGGAGGTAGAAGCATAATGGCACAGGCAAATACAATGAAAGTCAAAAAAACAAAAGAGAATGAAGTGTCTGCCGCCAGAAAATCGAAGCACGGCACAGCACTGACCGTGTTCTTCTCGGTACTTTCCTTCTTCTGGATTCTGCCGATCCTTATCGTTGTGCTGAACTCGTTTAAGAGAAAAGCATACATCTTCAAGAATCCTTTCGGAATCAGTAATGTAGAGCTGTCACAGGGCTTTGACAGATGGCGCGCGGGAATCCACAAGACCTTTGTAGGACTCACCAACTATGCAACGGCAGTCAAGAAGACGGATTTCTTCCGCTGCTTCGGATACTCGGTATTTATTACCGTGGTTTCTGTTGCACTGATCGTGCTTCTGTGTTCCATGACTGCATGGTACATCATCCGTGTAAAGAACGTGGCGACAAAAACGGTATATCTTCTGTGCATGTTCTCTATGATCGTGCCTTTCCAGATGGTTATGTTTACGCTTTCCAAGTTCGCGAACATTCTTCATCTCTCGAACCCGGTCGGCATCTGCATTGTATACCTGGGATTCGGAGCGGGACTAGCGATCTTCATGTTCACCGGATTTGTAAAGCAGATCCCGATTGAGCTGGAGGAAGCGGCAATGATCGACGGCGCCACACCGGTACAGTGCTATTTCCAGGTTATCCTCCCGGTTATGAAGCCGACGCTGATCACGGTTTCCATTCTGGACGCGATGTGGATCTGGAACGACTACCTTCTGCCTTCTCTGGTACTGAATGTCAACAAGTACAAGACGATCCAGATCGCCGTTCAGTATCTGAAGCAGTCTCACGGTCAGGTTGACTGGGGCGCTATGATGGCGGTTCTCGTTCTTGCAATCATCCCGATTGTCATCTTCTACATGGCAGTGCAGAAGTATATTATCGAGGGTGTCGTTGCCGGCGCCGTTAAAGGCTGATGAATAAATCTAAAGAATGGGCCCGGTTGTCCCGGGCCTGAGGAAAGGAAGAAAATAATGAGGGCTAGCGGAATACTGATGCCGATCTTCAGTCTTCCCGGAAAATACGGAATCGGGTGCTTCTCGGAGGAAGCGTACAGGTTCGTGGATTTTCTGAAAAAAGCAGGACAAAAATACTGGCAGATTCTGCCGGTTGGACCGACGGGATTTGGAGATTCCCCCTACCAGTCTTTTTCTACCTTTGCAGGGAATCCCTATTTTATCAGTCCGGAGGAACTCGAGAGACAGGGGCTGATCCGGAAAGAGGATATCCCGGAGCCGGAAGAGGACGCAAGGGAGGACCGTGTAGATTACGGATGGCTTTACAACACGCGATATACAGTCCTGAGAAAGGCATTTCAGAACTGGAAGGGGCAGGAGCGTCCGGATTTTGCGGAATTTCTGTCCGAGAACGGGTACTGGATTGAAGATTACGCTCTTTTTATGGCAGAGAAGGACCACTTCGGGGGAAGAAGCTTTTCCGAGTGGGATGCGGATATCCGCTTCCGGAGACCCGATGCCATGGAAAAGGCGAGACAGGAACTTGCGGATGAGATTCTGTACTATGAATATATTCAATACGAGTTCAACCGGGAATGGACAAAACTGAAGAAATATGCGAACGAGAACGGTATCCGGATTATCGGGGATATCCCGATCTATGTATCGCCGGACAGTGCGGATTTCTGGGCACACCCGGAACTGTTCCAGACAGATGAGAACAACCTGCCGACCAGTGTAGCCGGATGTCCGCCTGACGGATTTTCCGCAGATGGACAGCTCTGGGGCAATCCACTGTATGACTGGGAGTATCACAAGAAGACCGGATATGCCTGGTGGCTGAAGAGAATTACAAAATGCGCGCAGCTGTATGATGTGATCCGGATCGATCACTTCAGAGGCTTTGATGAGTATTACTCCATCAAGGCGGGAAGCCCGAACGCAATCGGGGGACACTGGTGTAAGGGACCGAACACAGACCTGTTTGATACGATCCGGGAAAAAATCGGTGATATCCGGATTATCGCGGAAGATCTCGGCTACATTACGGATACCGTGAAGAAAATGGTGAAAGAAACCGGATACCCGAATATGAAGGTGATCGAATTCGCTTTCGATTCGAGAGACTCCAGCGGCAGAGCTGCGTATTACCCGTACAATTACAACAGCAACTGTGTTGTGTATACGGGAACGCACGACAATGAAACACTGCTGGGCTGGCTCGGAAACATTATGCCCGGGGAGAGGCAGGAGCTGAAGGATTATCTGGGAACGGATACAGAGGATGACCGGGAGATTGTGGACCGAACCATTCGTCTGGTTGAGAGCAGTGTAGCGGATCTCTGTGTGGTACCGATACAGGACTGGCTTGGGCTGGACAATTCTGCCCGGATCAATCATCCGAGCACGACCGGTACAAACTGGGTGTGGAGACTGAAGGAAGGACAGATAACGGAGCAGCTTTCCGACAGAATTGATAAGATCTGCAGTATATACGGCAGAATCTGAAGACTAGTTTAACATGGAATGACCTTGACATTGATAAGCAAATAAGCCATTATTTAATGTGGACAGAACCCGCGTCGTCAGACAGACGGATGCGGGTTTTTTCAGAGCACTGATTGGAAACGTTTCCTATCAGAAAACACATGCACGAAGAGGCTTTTTCCGAAAGCATTCATATTGTGCATTGTGTGACAGACGAGCTATACTGCAGATTGCGTCGTACTGCATATTTTTGTAAATCAGCAGATATGATGACTGCAGAAGAGACATTTGAGGAGAAGTTGAGAAGTTGGCGGGGTTAACAATTAAGGATATTGCAAGAATCTGCAATGTAAGCATCAGTACTGTGTCAAGGGCAATCAATAATGACCATGGCATTAACAGCCAGACGCAGGAACGTGTGCTGCAGGTCGCTAAGCAGTTCGGGTATGTGCCGAATAACAGCGCCAGAAACCTGAAGATGGCAGAGTCAAATACGATTGCACTGATGAGCAAGGGTATGAACAATCCTTTCTTCCAGGGGATGTATCCCTACTTTCAACAGGAACTGGAGAAATACAATTATGAATTCCTCCTTCACTCGATGCCTGAGGAAATTGATGAGGGGTACGAGGCGGAGGAAATCGCGAAGGAAAAAAGACTTAAAGGTATGATCTTTCTCGGCGGAAGACTCGATTATCCCGAGGCAGTGCTCGGGAATATACAGGTTCCCTTTGTATTGTGTTCTGTCGCAAGTGCCGTGAGTGTAAATATGACGAAC
The DNA here is from genome assembly GCF_052117805.1 of Bilifractor sp. LCP21S3_F8. NCBI lineage: Bacteria > Bacillati > Bacillota > Clostridia > Lachnospirales > Lachnospiraceae > Bilifractor > Bilifractor sp. LCP21S3_F8. The sequence goes on from NZ_JBQKIK010000008.1 coordinate 34,394, forward strand.
ATGAATGTCTCTTCGGTGTCCATTGATGATGAGAAAGAGGCTTACAAGGTTGTGAAGTATCTGATCCGGATGGGCCACCGCAGAATCGCGATTATCGCAGGCAAGAAGCATGATCACACGGTAGCCTTTCTGCGTGAATCCGGCTATCGCAGGGCGATCAATGAGAGTGGAATCGAGATGGATCCGGAACTGATCCGCTATCTGGATGACAGCATTCCCGAGTATACAGAGGCAAACGGGTACGCGACCATGAAGAAGCTGCTGGAGTCCGGCACGGATTTCACCGCGGTTTTTGTGATCTCGGACCGGATGGCTACCGGGGCTTACAAGGCCATTTATGATTCCGGCAGGAAGATACCCCGGGATATTTCCGTGGTTGGATTTGACGGAATCGAGCTTTCACGGTATTTGTATCCGTCACTCACCACCGTGGTGCAGCCGGTTCAGAAGATGGTAAAGTCCAGTGTGGAACTGCTGAGAGCCCAGATCATGGGCGATACAACAAAGAAGCATCTCATCTATGATGCGGAGCTTTCCGAGGCGGACTCCGTGAGAAACCTGCTCTAATGGGCGGTTTGAGACGGAATTGCACAGGAAGTACAGGAGAACGAGGTGAAAATGAGAACAAGTGGTATTTTGCTTCCGGTTTCATCACTGCCGACCCGATATGGAATCGGCGGTTTTTCGGATGAAGCGTTTGAATTTGTGGACCGGCTAGAGGAGGCCGGGCAGAGCTGGTGGCAGGTCCTGCCACTGGGTCCGACCGGATACGGGGATTCTCCGTATCAGTCCTTTTCCACCTTTGCCGGGAACCCCTACTATATTTCGCTGGATAAGCTGAGAGAGGAGGGACTTCTTACCACTGAGGAATGCGAAGAGGCGGACTGCGGTCAGAACCCCGAATATGTAGATTATGAGAAAATCTACTTCAGCCGCTTCAAGGTCCTGAAGAAGGCCTTCGACCGGTTTGAGCGTGAATCACAGGGGCAGGATGAACTGGAGGCTTTCTGTGAGAAGAATCGGGACTGGCTTGCGGATTATGCTCTGTACATGGCAATCAAGAACAGCCGCGGCGGAGAGGAATGGAGCCGCTGGCCAGCGGAGCTGAAGGACAGAGATCCTGAGGCGTTAAAGGCGGCGGAGAGTGAGCTCCAGACAGAGGTAAAATACTACTGCTTCCTGCAGTTTGAATTCGCGAAGCAGTGGAAGGCATTGAAGGATTATGCGAACGGGAAGAAAATCGGCATTATCGGAGATATTCCGATCTATGTGGCAATGGACAGCGCGGACTGCTGGGCAGGCCGGGAGCTCTTCCAGTTCGACAGTGACGGTAAACCTTCCGGGGTCGCGGGATGTCCGCCGGATGCATTTTCCGCTGACGGACAGCTCTGGGGGAATCCGCTGTACAACTGGGATTATCACAGACAGACAGGATACCGCTGGTGGATCCGCAGAATGAAGAGATGCGCGGAGCTTTATGATTCGGTCAGAATTGATCATTTCCGTGGATTTGCGGGTTACTATTCAATTCCCTTCGGCGCGCCGAATGCCAGAAATGGTCACTGGGAGAAGGGCCCCGGCATAGAGCTGTTTCGTGCCATTCAATCTGAGCTCGGGGATCAGAATTACATTGCGGAGGATCTGGGCTTCCTGACCGATGATGTCGTAGAAATGGTAAAGGAAACCGGATATCCCGGGATGAAGGTGCTGGGCTTTGCCTTTGACGGCAGTCCGGACAATGGATACCTCCCGGATCACTACGAGAAAAACTGCGTGGTATACACGGGCACTCATGATAACGAGACGATTGTGGGATGGTTCCGCAATCTGAATCGAAGGGGAAAGGCCTTTGCAAAGAAGTATCTCGGGCACAGAGTAGTTCCGGAGGAGGATTTTGTAAGGCTTGCCTTGATGAGTGTCGCGAATCTGGCGGTTATTCCGGTTCAGGATTATCTTGGACTTGGCGATGAGGCAAGAATCAATGAGCCGTCTACCCTTGGAGACAACTGGAAGTGGAGGCTTGTCCCGGGACAGTTCGATGTGCACACGGCAGGGAAAATCCGCGAGCTGACGGAGATCAGTGACAGACTCCCGGCAAGAGAACGGAACAAACGAAACGACCGGACAAAGGACCGCACGAAGGTTAATCCGAAAGATAGTACAAAGGAAACGGAAACCGTAAACAGCTGTGCCACGAAATGAGGACACAGGGACATTGCGACTGAACTTTAGACAGAAGTTATACTTTGAGACAACAACATGTGAGAGAATAAGGAGAATCAAAGCATGGGAACAATGGAAGGAAAAAGCGTAGATACGACGGATGCTGTTATGGAGGAGAGAATCGAGAAGATTCTGACGGTGCGTTTCGGCAGAGGGCTGAGGGACTGTACAAAGGAGGAAATCTTTGAGGCTCTGATGCAGATCACGAAAGAAGAGATGGAGGGACGTCCGAAGGTAGAAGGCAAGAAGAAGCTCTACTACATCTCCGCCGAGTTTCTGATCGGAAAGCTGCTTTCCAATAACCTGATCAACCTTGGACTCTATGACAAGGTGAATGCCATCCTGAAGAAATACAAGCTCTGTGTTGCAGATATTGAGGGACTTGAGAATGAGCCGTCGCTCGGAAACGGCGGTCTCGGCCGTCTTGCCGCATGTTTCCTGGATTCAATCGCTACGCTGAATCTGTGCGGAGACGGAGTGGGTCTGAACTATCATTACGGGCTGTTCCGTCAGGAATTTCTGAACAACAAGCAGCATGAGGTCATCAATCCGTGGATTCGCAAGGACAGCTGGCTGGAGCGCCGCCCGGAATCGTTTGAGGTGCCGTTCGGCAGATTTACTCTGAAATCTACGATGTATGACATCGATATTCCGGGATATGAGACCGGGAAATGCAACCGGCTGCACTTGTTTGACCTGGATTCGGTCGATGACGGCATGGTTCAGCCGGACAGCATCAATTTTGATAAGAGAGATATCCAGAGAAATCTCACCCTGTTCCTGTATCCGGACGACAGTGACCGGGACGGAAGAATTCTGCGTGTATATCAGCAGTACTTTATGGTAAGCAATGCTGCGCAGCTGATTCTGAAGGAAGCGGACGAAAGAGGAGTAGACATTCATAAGCTGGATGAGTATGTCGCTGTGCAGATTAACGACACCCATCCGTCCATGGTAATTCCGGAGCTGATCCGTCTTCTGACCGCGCGCGGTCTGTCCATGGATGAGGCAATTGAGGTTGTCACAAAGACCTGTGCCTATACCAATCACACAATCCTCGCGGAAGCTCTCGAAAAATGGCCGATCGATTATCTGGAGGAAGCAGTACCGCATCTTCTTCCGATCATTCGGGAGCTGGACAAGAGAGTACGGGCGAAGGTGAAGGATGAGACAACCTACATCATCGACAAGGACAATCTGGTTCATATGGCATCGATGGATATCCATTACGGGCATTCGGTCAACGGTGTCGCTTCTCTTCACACGAAGATACTCGAGGAATCCGAGCTGAAGAATTTCTATAAGCTTTATCCGGAGAAATTTAACAACAAGACAAACGGTATTACGTTCCGCCGCTGGTTCATCGCCTCCAACCCGGAGCTCACGTCCTATATCGAGTCTCTGATTGGACCCGGATTCCGCAAGGATGCAATGGAGCTGGAGAAACTGATGAAATATTATGATGATGAGAAGGTGCTCAATGAGATCGGCAGAATCCGTCATCACAACAAGAAAAAGGCGGCTGAGTATCTGTATGAGACACAGAACCTCGTTCTGGATGTGGACTCGATCTTTGATGTACAGGTAAAGCGTCTGCATGAGTATAAGCGTCAGCAGATGAATGCGCTGTACGCGATCTATAAATATCTTGAGATCAAGAAGGGCAATCTCCCGAAGCGGCCGATCACAATGATCTTCGGCGCCAAGGCAGCTCCGGCCTACACCATCGCAAAGGATATCATACACCTGATTCTCTGTCTGCAGGAGCTGACGACAAAGGATCCGGAGGTAAGTCCGTACCTCAAGGTTGTCATGATTGAGAATTACAACATTACCAAGGCGGAGAAAATCATCCCGGCTGCGGATATCTCTGAGCAGATCTCTCTTGCTTCCAAGGAGGCTTCCGGCACAGGCAATATGAAGTTCATGCTGAACGGAGCCATCACCCTCGGAACCGAGGACGGCGCCAATGTAGAGATTCATGATCTTGTCGGAGATGACAACATCTACATCTTCGGAAAGAAATCGGAAGAGGTTGTGAAGCTCTATGAGACCGAAGGCTACAAGGCAAAGGACTATTACGACAACGTGCCGCTGATTCACAGACTGGTTGACTTTATCATCGGAAGTGAAGTGAAGAGTGTCGGCGATCCGGTAAGCCTTGAGAGACTCCACCATGAGCTGATTTCCAAGGACTGGTTCATGACTCTTCTCGACGTTGAGGATTATATCCGGACGAAGGAGAAGATGTTCGATGACTTCAATGACCGTAAGAGCTGGTACAAGAAGGAGCTTGTGAATATCGCGAAGGCAGGATTCTTCTCCTCCGACCGGACCATCGCTCAGTACAATAAAGACATCTGGCATCTCAGCTGAGACAGGCTCTGCAGAGTTGTTAAGGGCTGCCGCAATGCGGCGGCCTTTTTTACGCGAACAGTGATCCGCAGCCGAATGCGAAGTATTCGTGTGCGGCGAACGTCGCGATAGCGAGATAAAAATCGCGCAGCGTGTTTTATCTCGCTGCTTGACGGAAAAAATAAATTCTGCTATTGTGCACATATGCGGGTCAGAAGACCCGGAGAGTGCACGCGGAGCATGGATCAGGAATAATAGATATTATAAGAGGAAGAAAATTTATGAGCAGAGAGTCAGACGACGATCAGGAGTACAGGCGGTCCGGGAGAAGAACGGATGACGGCCGGGAGCACAGAAGCTCAGGGAGAAGAACGGATGACGGCCGGGAGTACAGAAGTTCCGGAAGAAGAGGGGACGATGACCGAGAATACCGAAGCTCCGGGAGAAGAGCGGACGATGGCCGGGAGTACCGAAGGAACGGGAGAGGGACGGACGACGACCGGGAGTACCGAAGCTCCGGAAGAAGACAGAATGACGAGATGAGGCGCAGCCGTTCCGGGAAAAGGGCAAACAGAAAAAAACGAAAGAAAACTGCTCTGACGATCTTAATCCTGGTCATCGCTGTACTTGCGGCAATTGCGATTATTTTCTTCCTGTTCCTGGAAGGAACACTAAACAGTATCAAGAGAGTTGACAAGTCCAATGAGGCCTATGTGGCAAGGAGCGATGAGACCTTTGAGGTGGATTCCAGCGCGGGAAGCGACACGATGAACGCGGACGACGTCAATTTTAATGCTGGTAATATCGATGTCATGGACAGTGATGATGTGAAGAATATTCTGCTGATCGGACAGGATAAACGTTCGAATCAGAAAACCAGAACGCGTTCCGATACGATGATTATCGCGTCGATTAATACGAAAACCAATAAGATCACGATGGTATCGCTGATGCGTGACATGTATGTGCCGATTCCCGGATATTCAGCGAACCGGATTAATGCCGCGTATGTATTCGGCGGGATGAGTCTTCTCGACCAGGTGATCAAGGAGGATTTCGGAATCACCATTGACGGCAATGTCGTTGTGGATTTTGACGGTTTCCTTGAGACTATGACGAAGATCGGCGACCTCGATATAGAACTCACCGAGGACGAAGCAAATTATATGAATGCAAACGAAGGACTCGGCTCGGCAGAGGATAATGCTTCTGTGTCAAAAGCATGGGGACTTACAGCCGGGGTGAATTCGCTGACACCGGAGCAGGCACTTACGTACAGCCGGATGCGATATGTCGGAAACTCTGACTGGGAGAGAACCGAGCGGCAGAGAAAGCTTCTGACCGCGGTATTCAAAAAAGCCAAGAAATCAAGTGTGACGAAGATCCTCAGCATGGTCAGTGATCTGATCCCGTATTTTGAGACAGATCTGAGCAACAAGGAAATCCTGAAATATGTAAAGACCGTATTCAGCGGTGACATCAAGCTGAATTCAAAGAGCTACCGTATTCCGGTGGATGGCGGCTACACTTCTCAGACGATCAGCGGAATGTCTGTCCTGGTTCCTGATCTTGAGATTAACAGCGCTTATCTTCAGCATTACCTGTACAATAAGAAGATCAGTGAATCTCTGAAGGAGGCGGCAAAAAAGGCGGAAGTTTCGACGAGCTCTGACACAACAACACCCTCCGGCAGCGGTTCCTCCGGCAATACAACAGACGGAGGCAGCACCTATTCGTACAATACGGACAGCGGGAACGCGTATTCGGGCGGATATGACAGCTCCCAGGATTCATATTACGAGGAAGAAAACGGAACCGGCGGCTCGGGTACATATGGGCAGAATGATTACAGCGGCGGAACGGCTGACGGATACAACGGTCAGGAATATGCCGGAGACGGAGATGCGGGAGACGGATCAGGTACGAATCCCGGTGCGACGAATTCTGGAACGAATCCGGGGACAACAGATCCGGGGACTACAGATTCGGGAACCGGAAACGGGGCAGTGGACAATTCCGGAAATACGGACAACAGCGGTGCTGGAACCGGGAATCCGGGTACCGGGGACAACGGGGGCACAGGTGCTGCCGGAACCGGTTCGACAGATACTGGCGCGGGAGACAGCACAATGACAGGAGCAGCCGGAACTGCCGCGTAAATAATAGACAGCGTATCAGGCGCAAAACAACTGAATCTGTCAGCAGATTTGTATAAATGGCATGCATAAGGAGACGACAGCATATACGTCACCGGACAGAACAGAAGATCACCGGTTCTTCCTGATCCACGGCCTGCAGGGGCAGATCGTGGACGGAGGAACCGGTGATCTCATTTATTCGGTGTTTCGAACGAAGAAAAGCGGCGGTCTTTTAACACATCAGGCATGTTAATAAAATCCTCGAGGCAGTCGCGGATGGTACCAATCAGATACCAGACCGTCTCATAGCGGATAAACTGGAGAGCGTTCTGCGGCAGAAGAAACTGGTAATTCACCGGAAATTCTTCATCCCCATCCCAGAACTGAAACCAGACCGGGAAGTTGTCGAATACGGGAAGGATGAAGCTTACATCTGCGTTTCCGGGAGCAGGCGTACCATGAATAGCCAGGCAGGCTTTTCGTAAAGCATCGCTTTTCCCCGCGAACAGAGACTTGTCTGAATTCGAGACGAGAGAGGTGGCATGATACGCGCCGATGATGCCTCCAAGCCTGGAAACGGATGCCCATTCACCGGAAGGAATCGGCACCTCACCGTCAAGAGAGTAGGTAAACATCTCGTAGACCGTCATGGCAATCCCCGGTGCGGCTTTACGCCAGCCGGTTTCAGAAGGGGACGCAGCCTCGGAAGAAATCATTGAAGGGCAGGGCGAATCAATCTGAACCTCACAGGTGTGTCTGAGAATACGGGCGGGAAAGGAAAGATAACGGAAAGAAATCATGGAGTCATCTGCGTCAAGGTGATAGTGCCGGATGATTTTTTCCTGGTCGAAACCCTGAAAGAGTTTCCTGCCTGATTCCGTGAAACGCTCATAGTTGCTGTGCTTTTTGTACTGTTCAATGGTGTTCTGTATCTTCTTGTTTTCTGCCATATCGGGATCCCCCTCTTTCATATCTGCAGCGGGCGTTATCTTCAGGAAGGAAGACAACCGCTTCATCAGAGCAATCGGTGTGCTTATATTCAGGATAATCAGAGAAGTGCAGGTTGTCAAATAAGCATGATCATTGTTTTTTGAACCATCATTTGGTGGGATCGCCGGTTCTTTCAACCATTGACGGAAAAACTTTCTCTGTGCTATATTTATAAGGTTTAGATAGAAGTTGTCAAAGCAGTGCAGAGAATGAACGGCGTACCGGACAGGTGCGCCCCGGATAGCGTGACAATGTTCCGGTCAAGGGCTCTGCGATCGGATTAGGAGTATAGAACGTGGCTGATTATAGAAAAGAGATTCAAAAGAGACGTACCTTTGCGATTATTTCCCACCCGGATGCAGGTAAAACGACACTGACTGAGAAATTTCTGCTGTACGGCGGCGCCATTAATCTTGCAGGCTCTGTCAAGGGAAAGGCGACGGCAAGACATGCGGTATCTGACTGGATGGAGATTGAGAAGCAGAGAGGAATTTCCGTTACATCGTCCGTTCTTCAGTTCAATTATGAGGGCTATTGCATAAACCTGCTGGATACACCGGGACACCAGGACTTCTCTGAGGACACCTACCGCACGCTGATGGCTGCGGATTCCGCGGTGATGGTGATTGACGGCGGCAAGGGTGTGGAGCCGCAGACGAGAAAGTTGTTTAAGGTATGTGCCATGCGGCATATTCCGATTTTTACCTTTATCAACAAGATGGACCGAGACGCAAGGGACACCTTTGATCTGATTGATGAGATTGAGAAGGAACTGGGGATTCCGACATGCCCGATCAACTGGCCGATCGGTTCCGGGAAAAGCTTTCGCGGTGTGTATGACCGCGATACAAAGAGAGTCCTGACGTTCTCGGATACGATGAAGGGAACAAAGGAGGGAAAGGAAGAGGAGATCTCTCTCGATGATCCGCATCTTCTGGATGTTATCACAGAGGATCAGAAGGAACAGCTGGAGGAGGAGATGGAGCTTCTGAACGGAGCAGCCGAGGAATTTGATCAGAAGAAGGTGACAGAGGGAAAACTCTCTCCGGTTTTCTTCGGATCGGCGCTTACAAACTTCGGCGTGGAGACCTTCCTGCAGCATTTCCTGAAGATGACAATGCCTCCGCTGGCAAGGATGTCGGACGAGGGTCTCATAGATCCGATGCAGGAAGATTTTTCTGCCTTTGTGTTCAAGATACAGGCAAACATGAACAAAAATCACAGGGACCGGCTTGCCTTCATGCGCATCTGCTCCGGCCGTTTTGAGGCGGACCGTGAGGTGTATTATGTGCAGGGCGACAAGAAGATGAGACTTCTGCAGCCGCAGCAGATGATGGCAGATGACCGGCATGTGGTGAATGAGGCATATGCGGGCGATATCATCGGCGTTTTTGACCCGGGTATCTTCTCAATCGGCGATACGGTGTGCGCGCCGGGCAAGAAATTCCGTTTCGAGGGAATTCCGACCTTTGCGCCGGAACATTTCGCAAGGGTTACACTGATTGACTCGATGAAGAGAAAGCAGTTTGTGAAGGGAATCCGTCAGATTGCACAGGAAGGTGCGATTCAGGTATTCCAGGAGATTCACGGCGGAATGGAGGAGATCATCGTTGGCGTGGTCGGCGTCCTTCAGTTTGATGTGCTAAAATTCCGGATTGAAAATGAGTACAATGTGGACATCCGGCTTGAGATGCTGCCTTATGAGTATATCCGATGGATCGAAAACTGGCATGATGTTGATCTGGACCATATTGTCGGGACCTCCGATATGAAGAAGGTTGAGGATATGAAGGGACAGCCGCTGCTGCTCTTTGTCAATTCCTGGTCGGTTGGGATGGTTCTGGACCGGAACGAGGGCCTCGTGCTGACCGAGTTCTCGCGGAACTGACGCAGCCGCCGGGAAGAAGAATCAGGCGCTGGCGTCCGCTGTGGCCGTTGACCGGGACTGTTTCTCAGGAAGGTGTGAACAGGAACCGGTCAGGAACTTGTCGGGTTTATCCGGGATGATTTATCGGGAAGAGTTCACAAAGACGGCGGTGTTTGGTATAATTAGGGCAAAATCGGTTATCCGAAGGAGACAGGCATCCGGGACATGCGGCAGACGGCAAAGCGGAAGCGATGAAGGAGGAAGTTATGTCACAGAAGGGATCTAAGGAAAAGCAGAATACATATATGATTTATGACGATCACACCATCGGAACCGTTCAGATTGCGGATGAGGTCATCGCAACCATTGCTGCACTCGCTGCGACGGAGAATGACGGTGTTGCGTGTCTTGGAGGAGGCATCACTCACGCGAAGGCATCCCGTGCCGGCGCGCGTGCTCTCGCCAAGGGCATACGGATTGAACTTCAGGAGAAGGTGATCCGTGTGAACATCATTATCATTATGCGGTTTGGATACAATATTCCGGAGACGACGAAGAAGGTTCAGGAGAGAGTGAAGAACGCACTGGAGACGATGACCGGCTTCGAGGTTGCGGATGTGAACGTGAGCGTCGCCGATGTGCAGGTCGAGAAATAAGTAAGCGCTTCAAAGGCTGACGGATTCATGCAGGCTGAGGAACAAGTGAGCGCGGTGAAGGCTGACGGCCTGTGCGGGGTGAGAAATAAGTAAGCGCGGCGAAGGCTGACGGTTTATGCAGTTTGTGAGACAAGAATAAGATCGGGAGATATTGAGAGAATGATACGTACCCAGCTGAGAGAGACAATTTTTCGCCTTCTTTTTATGAAACAGTTTGCCGATAAAGAGGAGATGAATGACCAGGTAACGCTGTATCTGGATGAGATGCGGGGAGGGCTCGTTGAGATTCCTTACGCTTCCTATGAGAGCAGGGAGGAAGAGCGGGAGAACAATCCCGCTTTTGCGAATGCTGAGGATGTTACGATGGAGGACGAGAAATATATCCGCGAAAAGCTTTCCCGGATACTCGAAAAGCTTCCGGAGATCGACGGGAAGCTGAACGAGGCGTCCAGGAACTGGAAGACTTCCCGTATGGCGAAGGTGGATCTCAGTGTCCTGCGGCTCGCGGTATATGAGATTCTGTATGACGCGGATATCCCGACCGGAGTGGCAATTGATGAGGCGGTGGAGATCGCGAAACATTACGGAGGAGAGGAATCCGGCTCCTTTGTGAACGGCGTTCTCGGACAGATCGCACGGGAAGAGAAGGAATGATCTGTATTGAATCATAATATATATTCGGTCGGACAGGTGAATGCATACATCCGGAATATGTTTGCGCAGGATTTTGCGCTGCGCATGATATCGGTGAAGGGTGAGATCAGCAACTGCAAATATCACCGCTCCGGCCATATTTATTTTACACTGAAGGACGCGCAGTCCGCTATATCGTGTGTTATGTTTTCGGGCGACCGGAGGGGCGGTCTGGGATTTCTGATGAAGGATGGAGACCGCGTCGTTGTGACAGGGCCGGTTGAGGTCTATACGAGAGATGGAAAATATCAGCTCTACGCCAAGAAGATTGAGCTGGAGGGAGCCGGACTTCTCTACGAGCAGTTTCTGAAGCTGAAGCAGGAACTGGAGGATATGGGGATGTTTGCGCCGGAATACAAGCGTCCGATCCCGAAGTACGTCCGTACGCTCGGGATTGTAACAGCGCCGACCGGGGCTGCCATACAGGACATCCGGAATATATCGCTCCGCAGAAATCCGTATATTCAGCTGATTCTGTATCCTGCTCTCGTACAGGGCGAGGGTGCGGTTCCGAGCATTGTGCGGGGAATCGAGACACTGGACCGGCTCGGGGTGGACTGTATCATCGTCGGACGTGGCGGCGGATCGATTGAGGATCTGTGGGCTTTCAATGAGAGAGAGGTCGCGCGGGCAGTCTTTGACTGTCAGACACCGATCATCTCCGCTGTCGGTCATGAGACAGATACCACAATCACGGATTATGTCGCGGATCTCCGCGCCCCGACACCTTCTGCTGCCGCAGAGCTTGCGGTGGCTGATGTACGGGAGATTCTCCACAGGATGGAAATGTACCGAGGCAGGATGCTCACCGGTATGGAGAGGAACATTTCCGCTGCGCGCGACCGGCTGGAGGCAGACCGGGCAAAGGTTCGGTATCTGAGTCCGGCCAATCAGCTGCGGGAGAAAAAACAGCGTCTCGCCGACCTGGAGGACCGTCTGGCGGAGCGACAGGAGCGGATTCTCATTGAGACTAAGAGACGGTGGAATGATCAGCTCCATCTGCTGCGGGAGCGTTCTGCGCAGATCACTGCGGAGCGAAGACATCGCCTGGAGCTGCTGATCCGGCAGCTGGATGGACTGTCTCCGATACGGAAGCTGAATCAGGGTTATTCGTATGCTGAGGATGAAAGCGGCAGGAATATTTTTTCCGTAGATCAGGTCAGGCCGGGAGACGAGCTGCTGCTTTCGGTCACAGACGGAGTCATCCGCAGCAGCGTCACAGACACGAGGAAGAGAAGGAGGGAGATCTGAATGGAATCTGCTGAGAAGAAGGAACTGACTCTTGAAGAATCCTTTCAAAGACTGGACGAGCTGATCGCGAAACTGGAGGATCGGGAGATTCCGCTGGAGGAGTCCTTCGCGGTTTACAAGGAGGGAATGGATCTTCTGAAATCCAGTCGGGAGAAAATTGATACCGTTGAGAAAAAAATGCTTCAGATAAGCGAAGATGGTGAATTAAGTGAATTTTGACGAGGAATTAAAGAAACGCCGGGATCGGGCGGATGCTGTTCTTGAGCGTTACCTTCCGGCGGAGGACGCAGTTCCGGGGAAATTGGCGGAGGCGATGAACTACAGTATCCGGTCCGGGGGCAAACGGATCCGTCCGATTCTGATGATGGAAAGCTATCGGATGTTCGGCGGCAGGAAAACGGTCGTGGAGCCGTTCATGGCTGCCATTGAAATGATCCACACGCATTCTCTCGTGCATGATGACCTTCCTGCCGTCGACAATGATGAGCTGCGCCGGGGCAGAAAGACGACACACGCGGTGTTTGGAGAGGCAATTGGAATTCTGGCGGGGGATGCCTTGCTGAATTATGCCTACGAGACAGCCCTTCAGGCTTTCCGGCAGACGGAGGATGCACAGTCTGTTGTGGAAGCACTTGGAATTCTGGCGCGGGAAACCGGTCTGTACGGTATGCTTGGCGGCCAGAGCGTGGACGTAGAGAATGACAAAAACGGCACCTGCGCGCTGTCGAAGGAGACGCTGGATTATATTTATCTCCACAAGACGGGCGCGCTGCTGGAGGCCCCGCTGATGATCGGGGCGGTTCTCGCCGGAGCAGGCAAGGACGAGACCGAATCGATGAGGGAGATCGGAAGACGGATCGGTCTGGCGTTCCAGATTCAGGATGATATTCTGGATGTGACCAGTACTACGGAGGAGCTGGGTAAACCGGCAGGTTCCGATACGAAGAATGACAAGACGACATACGTCACGCTTCAGGGCGTGGACGGCGCACAAAGGACCGTAAGGGAACTGACCGATGTCGCGGTGAAACTTCTTGACCGTATGCCGGGTGACAGGGAATTCCTCCGGGAGCTTCTCGTCCGCATGGCTTCCAGAAGCAGATGATAGAGCAGATGTCAGACAGAGCCGGATGCTATGACTGCCAATTGATTCTGTCGGACAGATGTCAGAAGAGAGATTGAGGGGGATGGCTATGCTGGAAAAAATCAAGAAACCGAATGATGTGAAGAAAATTCCGGCGAACCGGCTCCCGGAGCTTGCGGATGAAATCCGTCAGTTCATGATTTCATCCGTCAGCAGAACCGGCGGGCATCTTGCGTCGAATCTGGGAGCGATTGAGCTGACGATTGCCCTGCATTATGTGCTCAACCTTCCGAAGGATAAGATCCTATGGGATGTCGGACACCAGTCCTACACGCATAAGATTCTGACCGGGCGCATGGATCGCTTTTCAACGCTGCGGCAGGAGGGCGGACTTTCCGGCTTTCCGAGACGGGAGGAGAGCAGCTGTGATTCGTGGGACGCGGGACACAGCTCGAATTCCATTTCCGCCGCGCTCGGCTACGCCAGAGCGAGGGATCTGCGAAGACAGCAGTACACGGTTGTATCTGTGATCGGTGACGGTGCGCTGACCGGTGGCATGGCTTATGAGGCGCTTGATAATGCCGCGCAGATGAAGACGAATTTTATCATTGTTCTAAATGACAACAACATGTCAATTTCCGGAAATGTCGGAGGAATGCATGACTATCTGGCAACGCTCCGGACGTCTCACGCGTATACGGATCTGAAAGAACAGGTGGCCGGAAAGCTTGAGAAGCTTCATGGCGGCGATGAAGTAATCGAGCGGATCCGGAAGACGAAGAACAGCATCAAGCAGCTCGTCATTCCGGGAATGCTTTTCGAGAACATGGGACTTACCTATCTCGGACCGGTGGACGGTCACAATATATCCGCGATGATTCGTCTCTTTGAGGACGCAAAGCGGATTAACGGCCCGGTGATCGTGCATGTGAAGACCGAGAAGGGACATGGCTATGCCCCGGCTGTCCGGCATCCGTCCAGATTTCACGGGACCGGCGCGTTCGACGTTGCAACCGGAATTCCGGAGAGCAGAGGGGCCGTAACCTGGACGGATATTTTTTCTACCGTTATGGTCAAGATGGGAGAACGGAATCCGGATGTCGTGGCGGTCACCGCGGCGATGAAGGAGGGAACAGGGCTGAAGCGCTTTGCGAATCGTTTTCCAGACCGGTTCTTCGATGTGGGAATCGCCGAGGAGCACGGGGTCACGTTTTCTGCGGGCCTGGCTCTCGGAGGGCTCATTCCCGTTTTTGCGGTGTACTCCTCTTTTCTTCAGAGAGGATTTGATCAGATAATGAATGATGTCTGCATGCAGAACCTGCATGTGATCTTTGCGATTGACAGAGGCGGACTCGTCGGTGCGGACGGAAAAACACATCAGGGAGTATTCGATCTTTCCTATCTGACCATGCTTCCGGGGATGACCGTGATGGCTCCAAAGAACAAGTGGGAGCTTTCCGATATGATGAAGTTCGCCGTGGCATTTGATGGACCGGTTGCCATCCGGTATCCGAAAGGCGCAGCGTACAGCGGCCTGATGGAATGCCGTGAGGAGATTGTTCTGGGCAAGGGAGAGATCCTGCGGAAGGGAAAGAAAATCGCGCTTCTCGCCGTGGGCTCCATGGTGGCCGAGGCTGTGGAGGCTGCGCAGCGTCTTGAGGCGGACGGATGGAACCCGACAGTTGTAAATATGCGCTTTGTAAAGCCACTTGACCGGGAGCTTCTGCGGGAGCTTGCCTGTGACCATGATCTTTTCGTGACGATGGAAGAAAATGTCAGATGCGGAGGATTCGGGGAACAGGTTCTCGATGAGATGAAGAGCCTGCCGGAGGAACATCCGGTGCATGTAGAGATCATTGCCATTCCGGATACCTACATCCATCACGCCGGCAGAGATTCACAGATGCGGACGGCCGGCATCGACGCGGAGACGGTTTATCAGAGAATCTGTGAAATCCTGTAAGGGACGGGCTGGTTACTGTTCGCAAGGTGAGGCTTATGCGGCCCAATAGCTGCACAGCGCGCAGGTTGTATGAGTCTGGTTATTGTTCGTAAGGTATGGCCTTTGTGGTCCTGCTGCCATCGGGCAGCGGAGAAACCGGAGACGAGGGGAGGAAGAAGCGTGGCGAAGAAACGCCTGGATATACTGGTGACAGAGAGGGGACTTGCTCCCTCGCGGGAAAAGGCAAAGGTGCTGATCATGGCCGGTGAGATCTTTGTGGACGGGCAGAGGGAGGACAAGGCCGGAATGACGTTTGCGGAGACAGCGGAGATCACGCTGAAGGGACGGGATCTTTTTCCGTTCGTGAGCCGTGGCGGGCTGAAGCTGGACAAGGCGGTGAAGAGCTTTGGTCTGGATCTCTCGGGCAGAGTCTGCATGGATGTAGGCGCGTCCACCGGAGGTTTTACGGACTGTATGCTTCAGAACGGAGCGGTCAAGGTATATTCGGTGGATGTGGGACGGGGACAGCTGGACTGGAAGCTTCGTGAGGACCCGAGGGTTGTTGTCATGGAGAAGACAAACATCCGCTATGTGACGGCGGATGATATCCGGGAGCGGCCTTCTTTTGTTTCCGTGGATGTTTCCTTTATCTCGCTGACAAAGGTTCTACCGGCGGTAAAGGCGTTGATGGAGCCGCAGGGAGAACTGGCGTGCCTGATCAAGCCGCAGTTTGAGGCGGGCCGTGAGAAGGTCGGGAAGAAGGGCGTTGTCCGCGATCCCGCAGTGCATGAGGAGGTGATCCGGCTGATCGTTTCCTTTGCCGCCGGCATTGAGCTTTGGCCGGAGAAGATTGATTTTTCCCCGATCAAGGGCCCGGAGGGCAATATCGAGTATCTGGTATACCTGAGAAAATATTCCGATGGAAGCGGCAGCAGCCGGATTACGGAGGAGATGATTCGTGAGACCGTGGAAGCCGCGCACAGCGCCCTTGACAGGAAAGCGGAGAAATGATGCGCATGACAGCTATGAAGAATTTTTTTATCATCACGAACCTTGCCAAGGATCCGGATCGGAGTATCACGGATTCGATTGTGAGATATATAGAGAACCGTGGCGGGAAGGCTGCGGTTCACATTGACAGCGCAGCCCCGGAGGATGGGCGCCGCAGCACAGAGCCGGAGGATATACCGGAGGATACCGACGGTATCATCGTGCTCGGGGGTGACGGAACTCTGATCCGGGCTGCGGACGACGTGGTGGACAGACAGATTCCGCTTCTCGGGGTGAATCTGGGAACGCTGGGATACCTGACGGAAATAGATCGGAATTCTATCTTCCCGGCCCTGGATGCTCTGCTTGAGGGCAGATACCAGGTCGAATCCCGCATGATGCTGCGAGGGAGAGTTTATCATGAGGGAAAACTGATCAGTGAAGAAAGTGCATTGAATGACATCGTGATCGGACGGGAGAATTCCATGCATGTGATTTCAATTACAAACTATGTGAATGACGCATTTCTGAATTCCTATCGCGCAGACGGCATGATCATTTCCACACCGACCGGATCAACCGGGTACAGCCTGTCTGTGGGCGGCCCGCTGATTTCGCCGGAGGCTCATCTGTTTCTGATGACTCCGATTGCCGCACATACCCTGAACACCAGAAGCATTATCCTTCCGGAAGAAAACAGAATCACGGTAAGGCTCGGCCCCGGAAGGGACAATACCATCGAGCATGCGATGGCTTACTTCGACGGCGACCGGAAGGCACCGATGGTTACCGGAGACAGCGTCGTGATCGTCCGTGCCGACAGGGATGTGAAGATCACGAAGATACATAACGACAGCTTTCTCGGAACACTGAGACGGAAAATGAGTAACATCTGAGGATGAAAAACTGCGGGAACGGTATAAAGCGTGCGGATGCGCGCCGGCGCCGTAAACGTTTTACGGATGGAGGATTCAGGTGAAGCTTGAGAGACAGACAGAGATATTAAGACTGATCCATGAATATGAGATTGATACACAGGAGGAACTCGCCAGAAGGCTGCAGGAGAACGGCTTCGATGTGACGCAGGCAACCGTCTCGAGAGATATCCGGGATATGAAGCTCACGAAGGCTGTCGGAGAAAATGGCCATCTGCGGTATACGCTTCTTCAGAATGAGGCGAAGGATACCGCCGGGCGATACGTGCGTATGCTTCGGGATGCGGTCACGGCGATCGACGTGGCGGGAAACCTGCTGGTGGTTCACACGGGCTCCGGAATGGCTATGGCAGCAGCGGCCGTCATAGACGAGATGAGCTGGGAGGAAATCGTCGGATGTATCGCGGGAGACAATACCATTTTCTGTGCCACGAGGAGCGTTGACGAAGCCATGTGTGTGAAAGACAAGTTTCAGAAATTACTGGAAAAATTCTGAGTCCCGACGGAAAATATCGTTTTTCGTGACCTCAGCAGTAAACAGGAGGAAGAGGAGAATGCTAGCAGAGCTTCATGTCAGGAATCTGGCGCTGATCGATGAGGCGGAGGTTGCCTTCGGCCCGGGTCTGAATATTCTTACCGGTGAGACGGGAGCCGGAAAATCTATCCTGATCGGTTCCATTAATCTGGCCCTCGGCCACAAGATGCAGAAGGAAATGCTGCGCAAGGGGGCGGGAGCCTGTCTTGTGGAGCTTGTTTTTCAGATTGAGAATCCGACGATTCTGCAGCGCCTTCAGGATATGGATGTGGATACCGAAGAGGGGCAGCTGATCATTACACGGAAAATCACGGACGGCAGAAGTATCTGCCGCCTGAACGGAGAAGTAACAACCGCTGCGAGGATCCGGAAGATTTCCAGCCTTCTTCTGGACATTCACGGGCAGCATGAGCATCAGAAGCTTCTGTACCCGGACAACCAGCTGGAAATTCTGGATGAGTATGGGCAGGATATTCTTGCCCTGCCTCTCGAACGGGTGGAGGACTCGTATCAGGCGTGGCGCGCGGTATGCGAGGAGCTGAAGGAGTATGAGATTGATGAGAAAGAGAGAGAACGTGAGCTTTCTTTTCTGAAGTATGAGATCAGCGAGATTGAGGATGCCGCTCTGGTTCCCGGCGAGGAAGAGGAGCTTGAGAAAAAATACCGGCTGATGTCGAACAGCAAGAAGATCGCGGAGTCATTGGGCGAGGTACACCGTCTGACCGGGTACGAGGATGGCGCCGGAGACATGACCGGACGTGCGGTACGGGAGCTGTCGCAGGTGGCCGGATATGACGAGGCGCTCTCGGGATTTGCCGCGAGCATCGGGGACATTGATAATCTGCTGAATGATTTTAACCGGGAGATCTCGGATTATCTGTCGGAGTTTACCTTTTCCGAGGAGGAGTTCTTCGAAACGGAGAAAAGGCTGGATCTGATTAACGGTCTGAAGGCGAAGTACGGAAAAACGACGGCGGACGTTCTGGAATATCAGAAACAGCAGAAAAAAAAGCTGGAGAAAATGGAAAACTTCGACCGGCAGAAGCAGGAACTTTTACAAAAGAAGGAAGAACTCGAGAAGACCCTGGAGCGGGACTGCCGGGTGCTGTCGGAGGAAAGAAAGAGGGCAGCCGCGGACCTCTCCGCAGGAATCCGGGATGGACTCAAGGAGCTGAATTTCCTCTCGGTAGAATTTGAGATTCGTTTTGCCAGAACCGCAAATTACAGCAGAAAAGGGTATGACGCGATTGAATTCCTGATCTCGACCAATCCGGGTGAGCCGGTTAAGCCGCTGGCATCTGTCGTTTCCGGAGGTGAGCTTTCGAGAATTATGCTTGCCATCAAGACGCTTCTGGCGGACAAGGATGATACAGAGACGCTGATCTTCGATGAGATTGACACCGGAATCAGCGGAAGGACGGCACAAAAGGTGTCGGAGAAGATGGCGAGGATCGGAAGAAATCATCAGGTGATCTGCATCACGCACCTGGCGCAGATTGCGGCGATGGCGGACCATCATTTCGAGATCGCCAAAAGTGTGGAGAATGCGTCCACGATCTCCAGGATCCGTGAACTCAACAGCGAGGAGTCTGTGGAGGAGCTGGCACGTATCCTGGGAGGAGCAGAGATCACCCGCGCGGTGCGGGATAACGCAAGAGAGATGAAGCTTCTCGCAGAGGAGAAAAAGAAGGCACTCTGATCATGGTGCGCTGAATTATCCGGTGTTCCTTTGGCTTTGCCGCGAAGTCTGTAAGATCTTATGTCCTGGCATCTTTACATTATTCAATGTTATTTTGGCTTTGTCGCGAAGTGCCGGATCACGAGAAAGAGTACGATGACGCCCGCAGCGGAATATCCGAGAAAACCGAGAAGAGGCATTCCAAGTATCTTCGGGTGCATATCCGTGAGACAGAGAATGCTGGATGAGATCAGTAGTGCGACCACCCACATGCCGATGACGATGTTCTGGACGAGCTTCCGCATCAGCCACGCAAGATTTTTCGAGGTTTTCAGCTCCAGATTGACACGGCTCTGTCCGTTCAGGTATTCCTTCATGATGCGGCTCATCAGGGAGGGAAGCTTCGCGGAGTCTCTGGCGGCGTAGAAAAGGTCCTGCCCGCTGTGACTGAGAGCTTCTTTCCAGTCAAAGCTTTTCAGATAGGAGGCCTGGATTCGCTGAGAGGCGATTTCCGCCATATTGATGTCCGGACTGATCTCTGCCAGGTCACCTTCCATATGGGTCAGTCCTCTTGCCAGCATGGTGAGACCGTGCGGCATCGTAATTCTGTTTTTCTTCATGGCGTCCATGACATCCATGAAGAAATCTGCAATGTCTATTCCGGCGATGTCCGTGTCGCCGTAGCGCTGAAGGATATCACGCAGATCCTGGTACAGCTGTTCTCTGTCGGGCTTTCCCTTTCGGAAATCCGCCAGCGACAGTACCGCGTTCTCCACGCGTGACACGTCATGATCGGCAATTCCTTTCACTGCCTCTGTGAGCAGACCGCGTTCTCGCTCATTGAGGCGTCCCATCATTCCCATGTCGATCCAGATGATCTTTCCATCCCTGATTCGCAGATTCCCCGGGTGCGGGTCCGCATGGAAGAACCCGTCGTTAATGACCTGCTTGATGTAGTTGTCGACCAGCTTCGCTCCGATTTCGTGAAGATCATAGCCGTTTTTCTGAAGGGCTTCTGTATCCGTGATGGAAAATCCGTCAATGTATTCCATGACGAGAACCTGTGAGGTTGTGTACCTGCGGTATAGCGTCGGTACGTCGACGAATGCGACGTCACTGTTGCATCGGGCAAACTCTTCCATGTTGTCTGCCTCTTTCAGGAAGTTCATTTCCTCCTGTGCAACCGACCAAAGTTCATCGAGAACCTGACTGAGATCCACGACATTTTTAAGCCCGCCGATGGAAGGCAGTAATCTTACTGCCCGGTGGAGAAGCCGGATATCCCGGGACATGGTGTCGTATATGCCCTTCCGCTGCACCTTGATGATAACGTTCTCACCGGTTTTCAGACGCGCGCGGTGTACCTGGGCGATGGACGCGGAGCCAAGAGAGACAGGGTCGATGCTCTCGAAGATCTCGGACCATCTGTCACCGTAGGAGGTCTCGATAACGGAGATGACGTCGGAGAAGGGCATGGGCGTCACTTCAGAATTGAGCTTCATCAGCTCTGTGCAGTATTCCTTGGGCAGAATATCGGAGTGAAGGGACATAATCTGTCCGAGCTTGATATAGGTAGGGCCAAGTTCCTCGATGACAATCCGAAGCTTCTCCGGGGTGACGCCGCGGAAGACCTTGTTTTCGAGGAGAATCTGTGTGATCTCCTTCAGACGGGAGGAGCTGTCAGGCTTTTTTTCAGGTTTTTCCGGAACGGTATTCTTGTTGTTCACGTTCTCTTCTGCATGATTCATGACAAATTCTCACCTTCTCTGTAAAGATCTGTGGTCCGCAGGGACACCACAGGTGTGTCAGCATGCCGTGACGGAGGAGGAAAGCAGGCAGTATTGTCCGCTTACGCGTCACTTCGTGCTCATACCTGTTGTCGTCGCTAATGTTCTTGCCCACTGGTGAGCAAGCTCCCCGTGGGCCAAGAACATTGCGACTGGACTTTTCAGTAAACCTCATACGATAAGGCGTGCCACATACTGTCCGGATGGCAGGCTCAGTCGTCCGGAGTTTCCTCTGCAGCGGTATCCTTCGCGGCAAGCTGCTCCTTCAGAGCGGCAAGCTGTTCGGGAGTCAGGCTGTTGAGCATTTCGGAGAAGTCGTCTCCCTTTGGAGCGGCTGACGGCTGACTGGAATCGGCTTTTGCCGCGGTCTTCTCCTTCGCCTTTGCCTTTGCGTCAGCGACGGCATCATCCACCTTGTGCTTGAGCTCCTGATTCAGAACCTTCCCCTGCTCAACGGTAAGCTCTCCCTTTTCGACGAGGCTGTCGATGGCCGCCTTTGATTTCTCCGCGCCGAGAGCTACAGCTCCCACACCCGCGAGAAAAATTTTACGGAAAGTATCGGTCAGTTTTAAGTCGTCACTCATAATGATTCCTCCTTTTGTGCATTTATCTGATTGAAGATTGCTGTATATTTTATTCCTGAATTTCATAAGGAGCAAAATACGATATAGGTTTGGGCTGCTTCCGACTTTCAGACCCGCAGGATCAAAATACCTTCGGGACAAAGATGAGAAGCCCGATGATTGCGGCAAAAATCGCCGATATCAGAACCGCTCCGGCTGCAGCATCCTTTGCAAGCTTTGCCAGCGGCTGTCTCTCCGGGGATACCAGATCGATACAGGCTTCGATGGCGGTATTGACAATTTCCAGGCTCAGCACCTGCGCGAAGAGAATCATGCAGATCATCCATTCAGTCATGCTGATGTGCAGGACGCAGCCGGCAATGATGACAAGCGTCATAAAACCCAGATGAATCTTGATGTTGCGCTCTCTGCGGATGCAGGCCCAGATGCCCTGGAAGGCATATCCGAAGCTTTTATATAAGGGATTCTTTCTCAATTTGACGCTCATCCTCTGCTTTAAAGGTTTTCCTTTCCCGGCTTCAGTTACAGAATTTTTATAACTGAATTGTACCACTGTCGGCGCAACAATACAACTTCCAACCGTTCCCGGCAGCTGCGGGTATAACCGTCCCCGGCAGCTGCGGATGGACGGTATCGGCGTGAATGATGACCGGTATTTTAAGAGACAGGGTATATGGGATCGGGCTTTGTGTGGACGGTATCAGCGTGAAGTGCAACCGGAAACAGGAAAGAAATTAAATTTTGTAAGATTTGTTACGGCAAAATTGTATTTTTCTGTTATACTGAACTCATTCTGATGTTGAAGTTAATCCCAGGAGGTATAATGATGGATACAAATAATGCGATGTTCTGTTATCAGTGCCAGGAGACGATGGGCGGAACGGGCTGTACAAGAGTAGGAATGTGTGGCAAGAAGCCGGATCTTGCCGCGATGCAGGATCTGCTGATCTATGTGACGAAGGGACTGTCTGCGATTGCCACACAGCTTCGCAGAGAAAAGACAGAGGTCACGGCGGACGTGAACCACATGGTGACGTCAAACCTTTTCGCAACGATCACGAATGCGGATTTCGACAAGGAGGACATCATCTCCAGAATTGAAGCGACGCTGAGGAAAGAAGATGAACTTCTGGCTAAGGTGAGCAAGAAGGATGCTCTGCCGGAGGCGTCTCTGTGGAGAGGGTCTCGCGAGGAGTTTGCGGCAAAGGCCGCTGGTGTCGGAGTTCTTGCCACAAAGGATGAGGATATCCGCAGCTTCCGCGAACTGATTACCTACGGAGTGAAGGGGCTTGCCGCTTATGTGAGTCACGCGAACGCACTTGGAAAGGAAGATACCGAGATCGATATGTTCATACAGAGGGCGCTGGCACAGACCATGGATGATACGCTCACTGGTGGAACCCTTCTCGCACTTGTGATGGAGACCGGACGATATGGCGTTCGCGGCATGGATCTGCTGGATCGCGCCAACACGGAGACATACGGCAATCCGGAGATTACAAAGGTGAATATCGGCGTTCGCAGTAACCCGGCGATTCTGATTTCCGGTCATGATCTGAAAGATCTGGAGATGCTTCTGGAGCAGACACAGGGAACCGGCGTGGACGTATACACACACGGCGAAATGCTTCCGGCGCATTACTACCCGGCGTTCAAGAAATATGAGAATTTTGCCGGCAACTACGGAAACGCATGGTGGAAGCAGAAGGAAGAGTTCGAGAGCTTCAATGGTCCGGTTCTTCTGACCACGAACTGCCTGGTTCCGCCGAAGGATTCTTACAAGGATCGTCTGTTCACAACCGGCAATGCCGGCTATCCGGGCTGTGTTCACATCGACTCGGATGAGAACGGACACAAGGATTTTTCCGCAATCATCGAGATGGCTAAGAAACTGCCTTCACCGACGGAGATCGAAACCGGAGAAATCGTAGGAGGCTTCGCGCATAATCAGGTATTTGCGCTTGCGGACAAGGTAGTGGACGCGGTAAAGAGCGGAGCGATCCAGAAGTTTATCGTGATGGCTGGCTGCGACGGCCGCGCGAAGACCAGAAGTTACTACACGGATTTCGCGAAGGCGCTGCCGAAGGATACGGTGATTCTGACAGCGGGCTGCGCGAAGTACAGATACAACAAGCTTGATCTCGGAGAGATCAACGGGATCCCGAGGGTACTGGATGCTGGACAGTGCAACGATTCGTACTCCCTGGTTCAGATTGCGCTCAAGCTGAAAGAGGTGTTCGGATACGACAATCTGAATCAGCTTCCGATTGTCTACAACATCGCATGGTATGAGCAGAAGGCGGTAATCGTACTGCTTGCTCTTCTTTACCTGGATGTAAAGCACATTCATCTGGGACCGACGCTCCCCGCGTTCCTTTCTCCGAATGTCGCAAACGTGCTGGTGAAGTATTTCGGCATTTCCGGAATCGGCACCGTTCAGCAGGATATTGACTCCATGCTTGGAGGCTCTGATCAGCTGATCCGTGCGGATATGATTGTCGGCGATATTGTGCAGGCATATCCTTCTCTGGTGCCGGTAATGCTCAGCTGCGGTCTTCACTGCATCGGCTGCGGTGTCTCTGAAATGGAGACACTTGAAGAGGCATGCATGACCCACGGACTGGATGTGTATGATATGCTGGATATTCTGAATGACGAGCTTGCGCACGAAAAGAATAACAAGTGATTTTCTGACGCAGATATGAGAGACCGCCACACCGGCTGTATTGCAGTTGGTGTGGCGGTCTTTTATTTACGCGAACAGTGAGCCGCAGCCGAATGCGAAGTATTCGTGTTCGGCGAGCGTCGCGATAGCGAGATAAAACTCGCGCAGCGTGTTTTATCTCGATGGGGACGGTGCTTTATATTTCAGTGTTGTCAGAGCGTTGATCTTCAGAGACAACAGAAGAATTGATCGCGGCGGAAGCGGCTGCCGCTTCCCGTCCGCCCCGGCCGGTTTCGTTCGTGATGCAGGGGTCCTTCGGAACAGCGGGCTTAGGCTTCGGGTTCCGGTTGATGGGTGTCGTATCACCGATTCCCAGTGCCTCCCCGGCTACGCCGAGGGAGGAAATGACATTCGCAATGTCAGAAGGCATGTAGATCTTGGTGGCTCTGCCGTCGGAGACGTCTTTGAGGGCTTCGATTCCCTTCAGCTTCAGGACACTCTCACTGATGCCTGCCCTGTTCAGATCACTGATACCTGCAGCCTCCGCCTCATAGACGAGCTTGATGGATTTGGCGCGTCCCTCGGCCAGAGCGATCTGAGCGTCACGTTCCGCTTCAGCGGCCAGAATCTTCGCCTTCTTGTCGCCCTCTGCCCGGCTTACAACGGCTTCCTGATGCGCCTGTGCCTCCAGAACCGTCTGACGGCGCTCGCGTTCTGCCCTCATCTGCTTCGTCATGACCTCTTCGATCTCCTTCGGGGGCTGGATATTCTTGATTTCCACGCGGGTGACCTTGATGCCCCAGGGATCGGTCGCCTCGTCGAGAATCGCCTGCATTCTTCCGTTGATTGTCTCGCGGGAGGTGAGCGTCTGATCCAGTTCCATGTCGCCAATGATGTTTCGCAGCGTCGTTGCGGAGAGGTTCTGCAGACCGGAGATCGGATTTTCAATTCCGTAGGTGTAGAGCTTCGGATCAAATACATAACAGAAGACAACCGAGTCGATCATCATGGTGACGTTGTCCTTGGTAATGACTGGCTGCGGCGGAAAGTCCAGTACCTGTTCCTTCAGGGATACTTTTTTGGCGATTTTTTCAACGATAGGCATTTTCAGATGAAGACCCGCATTCCAGATTGTCTTGAACTTTCCGAGGTGTTCAATGACGTATGCCTCTGCCTGCGGAACAATCCGAATGTTCGCCGCGATAAGCCAGATAACGAGAATCGCCAGAATAATCCAGATAACTGCCATATGAAATACTCCTTTCATGGATGACTGCAGGGCTGCTTATATGCAGCGCGGCAGCCGGGTTTATACAATATTGTGGTGCAGGTAAAGCCCGCGCAGGCGGCTGTCGAAGTCTCTGCCCGCGTTCTTACGAAATGGCGGCTTCAGCTGTATCATCAGTATATCATGACATATCCGCCAACGCATTAATTATTTTCGGAAAGTAAGAAAAATATCTAAAAATAGTGAGAATTGTATTCTGCGAACGTAAGGTGTACGACAGCAAATCCTCATCCCCCGCAACCGGATTGTTTTTAGGTGTCTGAAGTTATAAAATAGATAGTAACTCGTTACAAAAACTGAAGAAATGTGAGGACAATATGCGATTTGAGAAGAAAAATACGGAGGTGATTGATGACCCGGTCCGTCACGCGGAATCCGTGTATCAGAAGAAATTTCACGTTGTGCAAAAGGCAGTACCGTGGGAATCGGTTTCTGGTGTATGCGTGACCTCGCAGTTCAGTTCCCTGGGAAAAGGGTATCAGAGACACTGCGGCCCTGTGGCGATTACAAATCTGATTCTGACACTGGATAAATGGTCTCTATGTGGAAAAAATCGGGAAAATACTGAAAGAGTGAAGGGGAGATATACGGATTCCGGGCAGAACTGGCAGAATTGCGGGCAGTCTCTTCTGCCGGAGGATGTGTTCCTTCGGGTGAGCGGAATCGGTGAAAAAACGCTGATCTATCATAACATGGATCTTTTTCATCATTTCGGAGGAACCAGTGATGCTCTGACGGGGCTTTATATCCGGGTCTGCCTGAGAAAGTATCACCTGGTATGCTCTGTCCTGCCGTGTGTCCCATATCGGAAAGGCCTTTTCATGGAGTGGGCGAAGGAGGGGCGGATTCTGTATCTCCAGCTGCGGAATCATCCCTGCTACGGGGATCATCATGTGATCTGCTACGGGGCAGTAGAGGTGGAAAGCGAGGACCGGGAGGAGCACGAGCTCTACCTTGCGATCGCGGACGGATGGGCGCCGCATCTGCGGTACCTTGCCGTGTCCGGACTCGGAATCTGCTTCGTGCATCAGATTATTCCGGAGAAGATCAGACAAAAAATATCCGCGGGCAGAACAGGAGGGTCAATTTGAGTGAGAAGATGAGAGTCGAGCAGAAGAGCTGGACAAAGACAAGTATTGTGCGGGTGTTTTTCTTTGTGATCCTGATTGTGATGCAGTTCGCGTGGATTTTTACAATGATCACCAGTCTGGAGGCCAGGCTGCCCTGGCTTTCCACGACGATTACCTTCGGAGCCATGATTCTGACGCTCACAATTTTTGCGCGGCACATGAACGCGTCGTACCGGATGTTCTGGATGATGGTTGTCATGGCTTTCCCGATGGCGGGGATTGTCTTTTACGCGATCATGGGAAGAAAAAATTCCACCCGGCGCATGCGGCGTGAGTTTGAGGAAATCGATCATGAGCTGTTCCGAAAGCTGAAGCAGAGCCGAAAAACGCTGGAGGCACTGGAAAAAGAGGATCAGAGAGCTGCCGGAGCCTCCAATTATCTGTGGAAGACCTGTGGTTTTCCGGTGTACCAGAACACGCGGGTGAAGTTTTTCCCGGATGCGGCGGAAGCCTTTGAGTCACAGCTTCATGATCTGGAGAATGCGCAGCATCATATTTTCATGGAATATTTCGCGATTGAAGAGCAGGGCGCTTTTGAAAGAGTGTTTCGGATTCTGAAGAAAAAAGCTGCGGAGGGCGTGGAGATCCGTATGATCTACGATGATATCGGAAGCATTGCTTTTCTGAACCGGAAATTTAACCGGAAAATGGAAGAGGCGGGCATCCACTGCATTCGGTTCAACCCTGTGCTCCCGCTGCTCAATATCTTCATCAACAACAGGGATCACAGGAAAATCATGGTGATCGACGGGGAAATTGCCTATACCGGCGGCTACAATATGGCGAATGAATATTTCCATATAACAAAGCCGTATGGCTTCTGGAAGGATACCGGAATTCGTCTGGAAGGCGCTGCTGTGCGCAGTTTTTCTCTGATCTTTCTGGAAATGTGGGATCTGCTCAGTCACACCGACCCGGATTGTGATGTGAAGAAATATCTGCCGGAGATCCCCGGAGGAATCGGGAGCGACGGCTATGTGCAGCCCTATGCGGACAGCCCTCTCGACGATGAGCCGACCGGCGAAGAGGTCTATATGAATATGCTCAGGTCGGCCAAGAACTACGCGTATTTCGTGACACCGTATCTGATTATTACGGACGAAATGCGTCGGGAGATGGTGGGCGCCGCGAAGAGAGGGGTTGACGTGAGAATCATCACCCCGGGGATCCCGGACAAGAAACTGGTCTACCAGGAGACAAGGTCCTACTATTCGGGACTGGTCCGCGGAGGTGTTCGGATTTACGAGTATACGCCGGGCTTCTGTCACGCAAAGATGAGTATCGTCGATGACCGGTCGGCCACGGTCGGGACGATCAACCTGGACTACCGGAGCCTGTATCTTCATTTCGAGGATGGGGTTCTGTTCCACCGCACCAGCATTGTCGGGGAGATCAAGGCGGATTTTGAGAAAATGCTGCTGGAATCCGAAGAGGTGACGGATCGATACCGGAAGGGTGCGCAGACGATTTTGCAGCGGTCTGTGCGCGCGCTTCTCCGGTTCGTCGCGCCGCTTCTCTGAGACGGTAAACAGCGTCACATACTTTATAGGCTGCGGATTGCGTCTTATTCTGCATCAGAGTCTCTTGCGCGCGCTTCGGATGTGACGATTATATGCGAATGGAAAACGCAGTGGAGAGACGTCCTCAGTCTCTTCCGCGCTTGCGGCGGTCCAGTCTGCGTTTTGGAAGTGCTGATAAAGCAACTGGAATCCTTCCCGGTTTTGCAGAATGCCGCTTGCAATTGAAAATACAGTGTTATATAATGAAGCGACTGAAAAGTGTAGCATTTTACTAGGGTTTATTTTACAGGAACCGTGAAAAAGCGAGGAGATGGAGGATTCACACGGTATGCGATGCTATGTGCCGCGTGCCGCGCGAGTGCGTATCACAGAGAAATTCGCGGCCTGTACAGTTTGCGATCAAAGCAGATCGCAGGAATGTTTTACGGACAGTGATATCAGGAGGATGTTATGGCAGATATTTTATTACAGGTGAAGGACCTGTCAGTCAGTGTAGAGGACAAGGATATCCTGAAGGGATTAAACCTTGAGGTGAGAAAGGGAGAGACCCACGTTCTGATGGGACCGAACGGAGCGGGCAAATCCACACTCGGAAATGCGCTGATGGGCAATCCGAATTACATCGTCAAGAGCGGCGATATTATTTTTAACGGCAAGAGCATTCTGGATGAGCCGGTGAATCAGAGAGCAAAGGACGGCTTGTTCATGTCCTTTCAGAACCCTCTGGAGGTTCCCGGAATTTCTCTTTCGAACTTTATCCGCAACGCGTTGGAGAACCGGACAGGCGAGAGAATCCGTCTCTGGGATTTCCGCAAGAAGATTGCGGCGGCAATGGATGTTCTGCAGATGGACCACTCCTACGCGGAGCGTGATCTGAACGTTGGCTTCTCCGGCGGCGAGAAGAAAAAGGCAGAGATTCTTCAGCTGCTCATGCTGAATCCTTCTCTTGCGATCCTTGATGAAACCGATTCCGGTCTGGATGTCGACGCGGTGCGCACCGTATCCAAGGGAGTTGAGGAGTATCAGAAGAACAGAGACGGATCGCTGATCATCATCACACACAGCACTCGTATCCTGGAGTCGCTTCATGTGGATGCCACACATGTCCTCGTAGACGGCACGATCGTTGAGAACGGCGACGCGTCACTCGTAGATGAGATCAATGAGAACGGATTTGAGCGGTTCATTAAGGAAGAAAACGGAGAGGCATAAGGAGATCATATGGCAAAGGAAAAGACATACGTCGAGGATATAGACCGGAGTATGTACGACTTCCGAAATGAGGAAAAAGATGAGTTCCGAATTGAGGAAGGCCTGACTCCGGATATTATCCTTGAGATTTCAAAAGAAAAAAATGATCCGGAATGGATGAGGGATTTCCGTCTGAAATCTCTGGATATCTACAACAAAAAGCAGGTTCCTGACTGGGGACCGTCCATTGAAGGCCTGGATATGGATAACATTGTCACTTATGTGCGTCCGAACTCCAAGCGTATGGCAAAAGACTGGAATGATGTTCCGGATGAGATCAAGGACACATTTGAACGTCTCGGAATTCCGCAGGCGGAGAGAAAATCTCTTGCGGGCGTGGGCGCGCAGTATGATTCCGAGCTTGTATATCACAACGTAAAGGACGAGGTTGCGGCACAGGGTGTCATCTACACGGATATTGAAAGTGCGCTCCGCGGAGAATACGCGGATATGATCCGGAGCCATTTCATGAAGCTGGTACCTCCGACCGATCATAAATTCGCGGCTCTTCACGGCGCCGTGTGGTCGGGCGGATCCTTCGTGTACGTTCCGAAGGGGGTTCATGTGGACATTCCGCTGCAGTCCTACTTCCGTCTGAACGCCAAGGGCGCGGGACAGTTCGAGCACACACTGATCATCGTGGATGATGATGCGTACCTTCATTTCATCGAGGGCTGCTCGGCTCCGAAGTATAATGTGGCGAACCTCCACGCGGGCTGCGTCGAGCTTTACGTAGGAAAAAATTCGACACTTCGCTACTCCACGATCGAGAACTGGTCAAAGAACATGTACAACCTGAACACAAAGCGTGCGCGGGTTGAAGAGGGCGGAAAGGTAGAATGGATTTCCGGTTCCTTCGGCTCACACGTATCCTATCTGTATCCGATGAGCATTCTGGCCGGAAGAGGCGCACGGGCGGAATTCACAGGCGTGACCTTTGCGGGAAAGGGACAGAATCTTGACACCGGATGCAAGATGGTGCACAGCGCACCGGATACTTCCTCCTATGTCAGCACCAGATCCATCTCGAAGGACGGAGGTATCAGCACCTTCCGCAGCTCCGTTGTGGTCAACAGTCAGGCGAAGAACAGTAAGTCATCAGTGTCCTGCCAGTCTCTGATGCTTGATGCCGAGTCCAGATCAGATACGATTCCGGCAATGGATATCCGGACACAGCAGGCAGATATCGGACATGAGGCAAAGATCGGCCGTATCAGCGATGACGCGGTGTTCTATCTGATGAGCAGAGGACTGTCCGAGGAGGATGCCCGCGCGCTGATCGTCAGCGGATTCGCGGACAATGTAGGCAAAGAGCTTCCTCTTGAGTATGCGGTTGAGATGAATAATCTGATCCGTCTCGAGATGAAGGGCAGTATAGGTTAAGGAGGCAGATATGGGAGAAAACGGAAATATAAAAATCAACCGGCTGCCGGCTATTACCTGGTACTGGCTGAATATGAACGAGGCAAGTGTCGGAACAAAATTCTCCGGCGCGGCTGTGGCTGACGCGGAGGTTCCGGAGGGTATACAGACCCGTGAGTCAGAGAAAAATCTGTTTCCGGAGCAGCCGACCGGAGCGGGAAAGGCTTTTACAGAGGCAGTAGAAGCATCCGCGCAGGGCGTACAGGTGTATACCGCACCGGCAGGTACTAAGGCCGGGAAGGCCCTTCGCCTGAGGTATACATATCAGGATGGCGACAGACGGGTGAACGCGGTGAACCTTGTGGCCGAGAAGAACAGTGAGCTTACGGTTGTGATGGATTATACTGCCGCTCCGGACGCTTCCGGTGCCGCGGCGGTTCAGACAAAATTTTCTGTCGGCGAGAATGCAGTTCTCCGCCTGGTGCAGATCGTCCGGGTCGGTCAGAATTTCAGCTTTATCAATGATCTCGGAGGAAAAACAGGAGACAACGCAAGGGTTGAGGTTATTCACCTCGTGCTTTCCGGAAAAGAAGTCTATCAGGGCTACCAGATCGATCTGGCCGGTTACCATAGCAGCCTGAAGACAGATATCGCCTATCAGGTCGCTGGGAACGGTCATCTCGACATGAATTACTTCGCAAATCACATCGCCAGAAAGACCGAGTGCGAGATTAATGTCAACGGTGTTCTGCGCGACAAGGCATCGAAGATCCTGCGTGCCACGATCGATCTCAAGCGGGGCGCTGTAGGCGCGGTCGGAAATGAGAAAGAGGATGTTCTTCTGATGGATGAGGGCGTCAGAAACCAGACGATACCGCTGATCCTGTGTACAGAGGAGGACGTGGTTGGAAATCACGGAGCCACGATCGGAAGACTGGATGAGAGCCTCATGTTCTATCTCGAGTCGAGAGGACTGGACAGGGAAGAGATCTATGAAATGATGGCCAAGGCCAGAATTGACGCCACGGTGCGGATGATCCCGGATGAGAAGACAAAAGAGGACATCAATGAGTTTCTGGGAGGAGGCCTGGAGGATGACGAAGACTGAACGCAGGGAGGAGGATGAGCGGATCCGCAGGGATTTTCCGCTTCTGAATCCCGGTGAGGCATATCTTGATAATGCGGCGACAACCCAGAAACCACAGGCTGTTCTGGATGCGGTTACAGAGTATTATCGGAAATCAAACGCAAATCCGCTCAGAGGACTGTATGCACTGAGCGTAGAGGCAACCAGGGAATACGAGGATGCGCGGGAGGCGGTCCGCTCGTTCATCAACGCGAAGAGTACGGAAGAAATTATTTTTACCAGAAACGCGACGGAGAGTTTGAATTTGATCGGCTATGCGTGGACGGAGGATCATCTGAGCGCTGGAGACGAGATACTGATCACCGTTATGGAACATCACAGTGATATGCTTCCGTGGCAGCAGGCCGCCAGAAGAACCGGTGCGGTTCTGAGATATCTGGAACCTTTAGAGGACGGCACCATCACGGAGGAGATGTTCCGCAAGGCTCTGACGCCAAGGACCAAACTCGTGTGCATGACGCAGATTTCCAATGTGCTCGGCTGCAGAAACGATGTGAAGACATTTGCGTCTATCGCTCACGAGCAGGGAGCGGTGTTTGTATGTGACGGCGCCCAGAGCGTGCCCCACATTCCGGTGGACGTGCAGGACCTGGATGTCGATTTCCTGGCCTTCTCCGGTCACAAGATGCTTGCGCCGATGGGAATCGGCGTGCTGTACGGCAGGAAGGAGATTCTGGAGAAGATGCAGCCCTTCCTGTTCGGAGGAGAGATGATCGAGTACGTCACCCGCGAGGGCGCGACCTACGCGGAGCTGCCGCACAAGTTCGAGGCAGGAACCGTAAACGCCGGAGGCGCTGTCGGCCTTCACGCGGCGATCGATTACTACAACAGGATCGGGTTTGACCGCATCATGGAGCGAGAGGAATACCTGACCCGATACACCATGGAACGGATGAGAGAAAATCCGTATATTACAATTCTCGGGTCGGAGGATCCGAAGAACCATCACGGCATCATCACCTTCAAGGTCGAGGGAGTTCATCCTCATGACATTGCGGCAATTCTGGACAGTCTTCATGTGGATGTCCGGGCAGGCCACCACTGCGCGCAGCCGCTTCTGAAGTTCCTTGGCATCCCGTCCACCACGAGAGCCAGCTTCTGCTTCTACAATACGGAGGAAGAGGCAGACAGACTGATCGATGCTTTGAATTCGGTGAGGAAGGAAATGGGCTATGCAGAATAATACATTTTATAATGAGATTCTGACCGATCATAATCTTCACCCGGCGCACAAGCATGAGCTTGAGGACGCGGATTATGAGCTGGAGGGGGTGAACCCGAGCTGTGGGGATGATATCGTCCTGAAGCTGAAGATTAAAGACGGAAAAATTACAGACGGGGCGTATGTCGGAGATGGCTGTGCCATCTCACAGGCTTCCGCGGATATGATGCTGGATCTGATCATCGGAAAAACCATCGATGAGGCAAGACATCTCTCTGACATTTTCCTTCGAATGATCAAGGGAAAAATCACAGATGAGGAAAGAGACGAGCTCGAGGAGGCTGGCGTTCTTCAGGATATTTCACACATGCCTGCCCGTGTAAAGTGTGCCGTCCTCGGATGGCATACGATGGATGAGATCTTCGATGATCCGGAGAAGGCGAAGAAGAACTTTACGGCGATTAAGGGACCGTCTGATTCCTCCAACATCTGTCATATGTAACCGGTACAGAAAATGGATAAAAATGTCATTGTCTCATTAAAGGGTTTTCAATATGTCCGGTCAGACGATGAGAACAAACCGGTGGAGATTATGATGCCCGGAGTGTACTACCACAAGAACGGTCAGCATTATGTCGTGTTTGACGAGGTTGAGGAAGGGTTATCCGGAAAGACGCACAGTGTCCTGAAATTTACAGAGGACAGGCTTCTTGTCCGCAGAAGCGGGACGATAGAGGTGGAGATGCTCTTTGAGAAGGAGAAGAGAACATGTGCGTCCTATCATACACCTTTCGGGATGATGAATCTGCAGATCGCCGCAACATCGTTCCGGTTGGAGGAAAATGAAAACCGCATCGATTACCGGGTGGGCTACGCGCTTACCGTGGAAGACGATGTAACCGCTGACTGCGAGGTTGAGATTCGCATTGAGTCAAGAAACGGCGGGGAGTTTCATCTGACGGGCGATTAAGGAAAACGGGAAAAATACTTCGCGGCAGGATCGGGCTCTGAGTTTACACGGTTTGTATGATAAAAGTTTGGATATCATTATATGACAAAAGTTTGGATATCAACGAGATAAAACACGCTGCGCGAGTTTTATCTCGCTATCGCGACGCTCGCCGCACACGAATACTTCGCATTCGGCTGCGGCTCACTGTTCGCGTAAATAAAGGGAAAGAGGCCGGAATCTCAGGATTCCGACCTCTTTTCCTATTGGCCGCTGAATGCGGATCAAATTGAGGAGACACAAAAGGATTACTCCTCGCCGCGTCCCTTGCGGAGCAGCTGTTCCATTTTGCTTTCTTTCTTTTTCTTGCCGGCATTATCAAGCTTGCCGCGAATTGCGCGGACATCTGTTATGTACAGGCCGGAAATCGTAGCCTTGACCTCCTTCTTCAAGGGAATGACGTCAAATACGTTCTTGTCGCAGATGAAAGAAGAAACCATAGCCCCTCTTCCGGTATTGACTCTGGCTTTTACGACAGGAAATTTACGGCCGCGAAGCATTTTCGGGGTCTGCTGCAGGACAATATCCGGAAAACCGGCGTCCTTCAGTTTTACTTTCTTCTTGTCAATAACCAGCATTGTGACATTTTGCTTTTGCGCATCGATCTGCTCCTGCTGTTCCGCCTGCTTCTTCTCGGCGCGTTTGCCCAGAAAATACAGGATGGCAATCACAGCGGCGGCGATCGCAATCACGATGATCAGCACTACCCACCAGCTCATGTCCTCATACCTCCTACCTTTATGTTGAAAATATCTATCCTATTCTAGCATTCCTGCGGGCAAAAGGCAATCGGAACCATTCACGGTGCGTCCGAAATCTTTGTCGGATCTGTATGACATATCCGCCGGATTGATATTCGGAAAGAAGTGTGGAGACGGCGGATCTTGCGCGCTTTCAGCTGTGCGTGTAAACAGCCAGTTGTATTCCGGAAGGCAAGGCGAAGACAGCAGACAAAGAGCACTGTCATCAGCGCGTGAGGAGGTGTTCCGGGGCGCGGATATTGCGAAGAGAGCGTATTTGCGTTATGATTATTGACACGGTCGGCCAGTCCGGCAAGGTATGATCAGGTTGATTTACGAGATGTATTCGCAGGAAGAGAGATGCCTGCAGGGGGTATCCGTTGACTGATAACAAGAACAGGCGGAGAAATTCAAGCGGAGACAGCAGAAAAGCTGACGGAAAGCATTCCGGTATGCAGGAACTGAGAACAGGTGATGAGCAGAAACCGGAACAGGATGAGGAGCGGCTTGCAAGAGAGAGAGCACGAACGAGAAGAAGGCGGCAGGAGATGGCGCGCAGGCGCCGAAAACGCCGCAGAATCATCCGAATGGTTCGGATTTTTCTGTGTATCGTGGCAGCTGTACTGGGCTTTGCCGGCGTGATGGCTGTTGTCGGAAAATACAGGCGGGACAAGGCTAAGACAGAATCGGATGCTGCCGCGGCGAAAGCGACGGCCCAGACAATGGATACCTATCCGGGATCCGAGGTGCTGAATCTTACGTTTCCGGTTCTGACGCTGGATGAGGCTGCGGCTTCCGGGACATCGCAGTCCGGATCGGCGGATCAGGACGAAGCATCAGATCAGAACCGTGCAGCGGATCAGGATGACAGCTCGGATCCGGGCGGGACGTCAGAAGACAATGACACATCGGATCTGAACGGCACAGCAGATCAGGTGGACGGAACAGAGAATGTGGATTCTGCGGATAATAGCACCGCAGAGAGTTCGTTGTCCGGAACCGACGGAGGTTCTGTTCTGACGGTGACGGAGTTCCAGAAGATCCTTCAGGATTTATATCGCCGAAACTATGTCCTGGTAGATCCTGAAAGCATTGCCGACAGCGGAGACGGCACGATGAAGGAAGGAAAGGTATCGGTTCCCATCGGGAAAAAACCACTGACCATCACGGAAACAGGTGCCGGTTATACGCCAGGTTATGACGGACATGCAGACAGCCTGACGCAGAAGGAGGATGGAAGTCTGACAAATACCTATACCGATTCGGAAGGGAAGGTTCAGACGGGAGATGTCGATGTCATCACCTGCCTTGACGCTTTTATCAGGGAACATCCTGATTTTGCCAGTCAGGATGCCCGCGGTGTCATCGCTGTGACCGGGCAGAACGGGATGTTCGGATATGCTCTTGAGGTGAGCGGAAATCAGGCAGGAAAGCTGAGCGCGGACGCGGTCCGTGAGGTGCAGGAAAACGAAGCGCGTTATTCCGGATCCGATACGGGAGATACCGGAACAGGCAGCACGGGAAGTGCAGACGCTGGAACAGAAGGTACAGGAACAGAAAGTATGGAATCAGGCGCTTTCTCAGGAACGGACGGCTCCGGGACAAATCTGATTCAGCCGGGAAACGTCGGAGATGATTCGGAGGAATCATCGGGGACAGAAAGCGTCTCTGCGGACAGTACAGAGAATGCGGACGATCCGGGAAGTGCAGGAGATGTGACTTCTGAAATCACAGAAACGCAGGTAGAGCAGAATAAAGAAACGCTTACCTCTCTGATCAAAGCACTCAGGAATGAAGGATGGCGGATGGCAAGCGGTACATATGCGGACATCAGCTACGCCGGTGATTATGAACTGATAAAGGCGGATGCGGACAACTGGGAGGAGAAGATCGGAAGTCTTCTCGGGAATACGGATATTCTGGTTCTTCCTCATGGGGGAGATATCGGAAGCTGGAGCGGTTATTCAGACGGTGATTCGCGGTACGAATACCTGAAGAGCCTGGGTTTCCGGTATTTTATGACAGAAAATGATCAGGAGCT
Organism: Bilifractor sp. LCP21S3_F8; assembly: GCF_052117805.1. Classification (NCBI taxonomy): domain Bacteria; kingdom Bacillati; phylum Bacillota; class Clostridia; order Lachnospirales; family Lachnospiraceae; genus Bilifractor; species Bilifractor sp. LCP21S3_F8. Next base: position 71,417 of record NZ_JBQKIK010000008.1, read on the forward strand.
GACATGGATTCAGACGGGGGAGGATTATGTACGAATCGGGATGCATACGATTTATACTGCCGATGTCTACCAGACTGTTATGAGTCTGCAATAGGGGCAGTGCCCGTTGCATGAGCGGTTTTCCGGCAGCAGGACAAGAGTCTGCCGTGAATATGAAACAGATAAACGTGCCCTGGATGCAGGGAATCACAGGTCGGATACTTCGCCAGTGGAAGACAACATCGGCTACAGACAAAGGATAATACTCTGCGGGCGCAGTTTTACAGGATGTATCATTATGAAAAGAAAAATATTAATAACGGCGATGTGCCTCATGGTAACGTTGTCTACCGCGGGATGCGGAGCATCTGGCGGAAAAAACACTGTACAGGAAACGTCACAGGAAACATCACAGGAAACATCATCGGACACGTCGGTGATCTCGTCTGGGTCTGACGGAGCAGAGGCGGCTTTATCCGTGTCTTCCTCCTCGGAAAGCCTTACGGATCAGATTCTCGCCGCTCCGGTCAGGGACGGGGATTTCAAGATCGCAGACGCGATTACGCTGGGCAATTATAAGAAGCTGGACCTCACGAAGGAGATTCAGACCGTGACAGATCATGATATCACTTCCTATATTGAATCACAGATGACACCGGAGGAGGTGACAGACAAGAACGCGGCAGCGGCATTGGGAGATACTGTAGATATTGCCTATGAGGGGAAAATTGACGGGAAGGCTTTCGATGGCGGATCCAGTGACAGCTATGACCTTACCCTCGGATCCGGAAGCTTTATTGAGGGATTTGAAGACGGCGTGGTAGGAATGAAGAAAGGAGAAACGAAGGATCTGAAGCTTCGTTTTCCAGATAATTATTATTCCTCCGATCTTGCCGGAAAGGATGTCGTTTTTACTGTCACAGTAAATGCAATCAAAAGAACACCGGAGCTGACCGATGACTGGGTAAAGAACTATACCAATAATTCGATCTCTGATGTTGCGGATTACAGGGAGTCTGTCAGGAAATCTCTGACACAGCAGGAAGAGGAAAAAGCAGAGTCCGAGCTTCAGGGAGAGGCGTGGAATCAGGTGCAGCAGGCCAGTGTCTATCATTTCCTGCCAAAGGAATATGTAAAGAACGGGGAAGAATCCTTCGAAGCCAATATCAAGTCAGAAGCGGAGAAATACGGTCTCTCGCTGGATGAATATATAGAGCAGTCCGGGATCGACCAGGATACTTACAGCAAACAGAAAGAACAGAATGGAAGGTATGCGGCCGCGAGTAAACTGCTGCTGGGTGCTCTGGTGAAGGCGGAGAAGCTTTCGGAGAACAGTCCGGCCTACCAGAAGGAACTGCAGAAGGCGGCGGATCTCTACGGCGTTTCTTCTGATGATCTGATCAGCAAAAACGGGAAGGATAACGTTTATAACTATGTTATGACAAATGTTGTGCTGGACCGGATTATCGGCTATGCTCGTGTAAAGGAAAAGAAGGTATCATCAGCTGAAAATACAGATCAGGATTTGACAGGTGATTACAATGGATAAGGATAGAAACATGAAGCCGGAGGAATTCCGGAAGAAGCTGCAGAGGATTCTTCAGAATGCCAACGATCTCGGGGGACATATAGAAAAAAATGATGTAAGTAAGTTTTTTGAGGAGGACGGTCTTTCTGCGGAACAGATGAACCTGGTGTATGATTTCCTGTTGTCAAAGAAAATCATTGTGGAAGGTATTGACAGGAAATTGCCATTGGAAGCGACAGGGGGATCAAATGAAGCGGCGGAGCCGGAGGCTTCCGATGATGAAAATGACGGCTATCTCTGGACGGACGAGGATCAGGCATGGCTGGAGGATTATGCCGAAGAGCTGAGCGGGATTCGCGCGGAAGAGGACGGGGAATGGGAGCGCCTGGCGGAGGAATGCAAGAACGGAAGCACGGCGGCAAAGCGAAGGATCTCGGAGCTCCTTCTTCCGGAGGTTGTCGAGACGGCAAAGCAGATGTATGAGCCCGGTGTGCACCTCTCAGATATGATACAGGAAGGCAGCCTGAGTCTGGTTCTGTATCTGGACGGGCTGGATCCCTCTGAGCTGACGGATCGTGAGAATGTGAGGCGAAAGCTTATGACAGAGGTCCGCGAGGGAATTCTGGCGATGCTGGAGGAGCAGCGGGACATCCATACACGGGATGAACGGATGGTGGAAAGAGTCGAGGATTTGAAGAGGAGTATCACGGCTCTGAAGGAACAGCTCGGCAGAAAGGTCTATGTCGATGAGCTGGCGGAGTATATGAATATTTCAGAAGATGAAGTGGAGGACATCCTCCGCCTGGCGGGAGAAAATATTCCGGAAGACGGGGGCGAACAGGGAGGTCCGGTCTCCGGTGCGGTTTCCGGAGAAGACGCGGGCGGAGCACTGTTTTCCGCGGAAACAGACAAAACCATGAAAAACGGCGCTTCTTACCGGACTTCCGGGGTTCCTGACCGGAAGGGAAGAAAGACTTTTTATAATCCGGCCGGTCGCATCCGGCGGAGATGAGAATTAAAAATCCAGGGTGAGATTTTTACAAGAGTATGGTTTGCCAATTGAAAAAATACAGCCGTAAGAGTATATAATGAGAGAAGTCACTGCCGGAGCAGACATATGTCGGGGAGACATGCCTGCTCCGGCATATTTTTTTAAAACTTCTAATTTCCTATTGACAAACAGGACATTAATCCCTATAATCCTATATATCAGCTAGGAAATACGAGATATAGGAGGTAACAAAAATATGAATCACCAGTTGAACAACCTTCCGGCTGTGAACGGAGACATGCGATGTTGTTGCCTCCGGTCGACAGAATAATACAGCAGAAGAGAACAGAGAAGTGAACGGCAGACAAAGCCGGTGAGACAACGGTTAAGCGATGCAGGGTTTCCGGTAATGACGGATGAGCAGAACTTATCACAGAAGGAACACAAACGGAACAATCATGAGATCCTCGGCAGAGGAAGAAAAGGAGATTTGAAATGGCTAATATTTACAAGAACGCAACAGAACTGATCGGCAAGACACCGCTGGTAGAGCTTACAAGCTTTGAGAAGGAGTACAACCTCGACGCGAGACTGCTGGTAAAGCTTGAGTACTTCAACCCGGCGGGAAGCGTCAAGGACAGAATCGCAAAATATATGATTGAGGATGCCGAGAAGTCCGGAAAGCTTCAGCCGGGCGGGACCATCGTAGAGCCGACCTCCGGAAACACCGGAATCGGTCTTGCGTCCGTAGCTGCTTCAAAGGGCTATAAGGTTATTCTGACAATGCCGGAGACCATGAGCGTTGAGCGACGCAATATCCTGAAAGCATACGGCGCACAGCTTGTTCTTACAGACGGAAGCAAGGGCATGACCGGTGCAATCGCAAAGGCAAAAGAGATTGTGGAAGCAACACCGGGAGCGGTTCTTACCGGACAGTTCGACAACCCGGCAAACCCGAAGGCTCATTATGAGACGACCGGCCCGGAGATCTGGAACGATACCGACGGAGAGGTGGATTACTTCCTGGCAGGCATCGGAACAGGCGGAACCCTTACCGGAACAGGCAAATATCTGAAGGAGCAGAAGCCCGACGTTAAAGTGATCGCCATCGAGCCGACAACATCTCCGGTTCTTACGGAGGGCCATGGCGGACCGCATAAGATTCAGGGTATCGGCGCGGGATTTGTTCCGAGTATTCTGGATCAGAAGGTTTATGACGAAGTTATCACCGTTGATAACGAGGTTCCTTTCCAGACCGCAAAGGAACTGGCACATAAGGAGGGAATTCTGGTTGGAATTTCTTCCGGTGCGGCACTCTGGGCAGCTCTTCAGGTGGCAAAACGTCCGGAAGCCAAGGGCAAGACAATCGTAGCGCTTCTCCCGGACAGCGGTGACAGATATTATTCAACCGCACTGTTTGAGAACTAATTAAGAAATATTACGCAGACGAGAAAAGCACGACAGCCGGCTGCAGGAGTGCAGAGATAGAATGTGTGACAGCCGGCTGCAGGAGTGCAGAGATGAAATGTGCGACAGCCGGCGTCACGAGTGCAGAGATGGAATGTGTGACAGCCGGCGGTGCAGAATTTGAGACACGGAGATTTTACCGATCAATCTGAATGACAGGAGAAAAAATATGAGCGAATTAGCAGATAGAAAGCTTCACTTCGAGACACTTGCCCTTCATGTAGGACAGGAGCAGGCAGATCCTTACACGGATTCCAGAGCAGTTCCGATTTATCAGACATCGTCCTTTGTATTCCGCAACAGTGATCATGCAGAGGCAAGATTTGCGCTGAAGGACGCCGGCAATATCTACGGAAGACTGACAAACCCGACAGAGGATATTTTTGAGAGGCGTATTGCAGCTCTTGAGGGCGGAGTTGCGGCACTTGCCGTTGCATCCGGCGCAGCTGCCGTGACATACGCATTCCAGGCAGTCGCAAAGGCGGGCGATCACATTGTCTCCGCGAAGAACATTTACGGCGGCACCTACAACTTCCTTGCACACACCTTTGTTGATTACGGTGTTACCACTACATTTGTAGATCCCTTTGATCTGAAGGCTGCGGAAGCGGCAATCAAAGAGAACACCAAGGCGCTCTACATCGAGACGCTTGGAAATCCGAACGGTGAAGTAGTGGATATTGAGGCATGGGCAAATATTGCTCATAAGCATGGTCTTCCGCTGATCATTGATAATACTTTTGCAACACCTTATCTGATTCGTCCGATCGAGTATGGCGCTGATATCGTTGTTCATTCCGCGACAAAGTTCATCGGAGGACATGGAACCACCATCGGCGGCGTTATCATCGACGCGGGAAAATTTGACTATAATTCTCCGAAGTGGCCGTGGCTGTCCACTCCGAACCAGTCCTATCATGGTCTCACCTTTGCCAAGGATACGGCTCCGGCGACAATTGCGACTTATATCCGCGCAATTATCCTTCGTGATGAGGGAGCTACGCTTTCACCGTTCCACGCATGGATTTTCCTGCAGGGCCTTGAGACACTGAGCCTTCGTGTGGAGCGTCAGGTTGAGAATACAAAGAAGGTTATTGAGTATCTGCAGACAAAACCGGAAGTTGAATCCATCAGCCATCCGGCTGCATCCAAGGATCCCGCACAGCAGGCACTTTACAAGAAGTATCTTCCGAACGGCGGCGGCTCGATTTTCACCTTCGATTTGAAGGGCGATGAGAGACATGCCAAGGATTTCATCGATCATCTGAAGCTGTTTAGTCTTCTCGCGAACGTAGCAGATGTAAAATCTCTAGTTATTCATCCGGCATCCACCACTCATTCTGAAGATAACGACGAAGAGCTTGCAGATCAGGGCATCAAGAAGAATACGATCCGCCTGTCCATCGGTACAGAGCATATCGATGATATCATTGCAGATCTTGAAGAGGCATTTCAGGCTGTAAAGCAGTAAGGAAAAAGCAAACGCAGAAGAAAGAATGTCAGCCGGAGCTGTTGCGGCTGACATTTTTACTACTCGAATAGGAAGTGAGGCGCGGCTGCTTACACGAAGAGCAGACGGGCGGTGCGGGCGGCGATGGCAGAAGATGTGAACGGCTGCTGCTGTGTGGACGACGAGCAGACAGTTGAGTCGGGGCTGTGCACCGCTGAATCAGACGATGGACTGTCAGGTGTGCCTGGTATGATGGAGGGAATAAAATGAAAATATCTACAAAGGGAAGATACGCTCTGCGCATGATGCTGGATATTGCACAGCATGATACGGGAGAACCGGTGAGAATCAAGGATATTTCCGCCAGACAGGATATCTCGCTGAAATATCTGGAACAGATCGTATCTGTATTGGTGCGCGCGAACTATCTGCGCAGCATCCGCGGCCCGCAGGGCGGCTACCGGCTGACAAAGAGACCGGAGGAATATGTGGTCGGTGATATTCTCCGCCTGACGGAGGGAAGTCTCTCACCGGTGGAGTGTCTGTCGACAGATCGTAATGACTGTCCGCGCGCAGACAGCTGTGTGACACTGCGGATCTGGAAAGAACTGGATGAAGCGATCAGGAGTGTCGTGGACAAGTATACCCTTGAGGACCTCCTGAACTGGAGCGAACAGACGGTGAATAATTTCGTGATCTGAGAAGAGCAGCTGTGTTGTCTGCGCGTGTTACGGAATAAGATTACGGAAAAAATCGCATTCATGAGACTGACATGACGTGTCAGGTGGCCGAAGGCGCATCCGGAGTGCTGTGCTCTGCCGAAGCTGCCGCGCGGGCGGGAATGTCTCCGACTCCGCTGAGAACCGCGGACGGACGATAACCGTACATCCGGAGCGTGTCCGGGGTGGAAATGCCGGAAAGAACCAGAACGGTGGACATACCGCTCTCCAGGCCGGAGATGATATCGGTATCCATGCGGTCGCCGATCATGACGGCATCGGCGGAATGGCAGTTCAGCATGCGCAGACCGGTGCGCATCATCAGGGGATTCGGCTTGCCGCAGAAATACGCCTTGACACCCGTAGCAATTTCAATCGGTGAAATAAGTGCGCCGCAGGCAGGAGCAATTCCATTCTCAATGGGACCGCTGACGTCGGCGCATGCCCCGATCAGCTTGGCGCCGCCGAGAACCAGGTTGCAGGCCTTGGTCAGAGAATCAAGGGAATAATTGCGTCCTTCACCGACGACCACATAATCGGGATCCACATCATTCATCACGATGCCGGCGTCGTACAGAGCGTTCAGAAGACCGGCTTCGCCGATCACATAGGCGGAGCAGCCGGGCGCCTGATCCTGAAGAAAAGCTGCAGTCGCCTGCGCGCTGGTATAGAAGTGCTCCTCGCCGACTTCAAGACCCATGCGGGCCATTTTTTGCTGCAGACCCTTCGGTGTCAGATTGGAGTTGTTGGTCAGAAAGAGAAATTTCTTGTCATTGTCCTTCAGCCAGTTGAGAAATTCCGGTACGCCCGGCAGGATCTCGTTTCCGTGATAGATCACGCCGTCCATATCGGAGATAAAACCATGTATATTGTTGAAATCAATCATTTTTCATATTCCTCCCGTTCGAAATATTACGTAGATGGGCTTTGCTGCAGCGCAGAACAGGTGAACCGTAAATGTAACCCGGGATCATCGCCGTTCCGTCGGCCATTGAAACAGCGCAGAACAGGCGAAGCCGCAGCTGGAGTTCTCCGTATCTCTCTATCTTAATCCTGCGGCAGGGATCTGTCCATGAGGAGTACGTCCGTTTTTACATACAGTTTATTGAAGTGGAAAAGGTTGAAGCGGAGGTTGAAGCGGAAAATTTCAAAAAGTGATTGACAGCCGGAAAACTGTGTTATATAATCTTACACGTTGACACGGAACAGCAGATTAGTTCTGATTCGTCCAAACTGTAGTGATGCAGGTGTAGTTCAATGGTAGAACACCAGCCTTCCAAGCTGGATACGTGGGTTCGATTCCCATCACCTGCTTGAACAGAGGAATATCATTCATTTCTGTTCTTAATTGAATATGCGCGAGTGGCTCAGGGGTGGAGTACAACCTTGCCAAGGTTGGGGTCGCGGGTTCGAATCCCGTCTCGCGCTGATCGAACAATACCGGAAACCAGATGAAATGGGGCTTCCGGTATTTTTTTACGCGAACAGTTAGCCGCAGCCGAATGCGAAGTATTCGTGTGCGGCGAGCGTCGCGATAGCGAGATAAAACTCGCGCAGCGTGTTTTATCTCGTTGTCTCCGTATTTTCGAGATTTGTGTGCCATTTGCTTTCACTTTTTTTGTATTTGTATTAAGATAGAGACGTAACGTTTGGCGTTCGGATTTGTGTTACACGGAGAAAGGAGATCTATATGGCAGTATTAGACGGATGTGAAGGAGCTAAGAAGACACCTGTATTACAGGAGGTCAAGTGCCCGGTATGCGGCGAGACCGTAGAGGTTTTCACGAAGGAGAGTATTCTCGCGGCGGACTCCAAGTGTGAGAAATGCGGGTATGTGTTTAAGGCCGGAGAGCATATCTGATGACCGGTCCGATCTCTGAAATTATGTCGGGGCTCACGGAAGTCCTGGCAGTTGGCAGCCTGATCCTGGGGATTCTTCAATGTTTCTTCGGCTTCAGGCTGCTTCGGTTCTGGATCTCAGTGACGGGATTTCTGCTCGGCTTGTATCTGGGCAGAACCATCTCCTCAGATTTTATCTCCGAACCACAGTATGCGCCATGGCTGATCGGCGCTGTCTGCGGATTCCTGTTATGCTTTTTTGCGTACAGGATCTATCTGTCCGGAGTATTCATTTTCTGTGGCATTCTGGCAGCATCTGTGATCGGTATGATTCCGTTTCCCGAGGGACACGCCTGGAAAGTGGTGCTGTATATTCTGATGGCTGCCGGATTTGTGCTTGCGGGTGTGCTGGCAGTGAAATTCTCACGGCCGGCCGTGATCTTTATTACTGCCGGGGCGGGAGCAGCCGTATCTGTACATGCGCTTGCGCTGATGAAAACGAACATTTCAGGAAACCCGGATCTCCAGAAGCTGGTCATTGCGGTCCTGTTTGCGGCCGGTGCGGCGGTGCAGTTTCTGACAAGCAGAAGGAACGCCTGAAGTCTGAGCACGCCGGTACTCTCTGCCCTTTGCCGTGCCGGAAGCGGTGGCAAGGGTTGGAATGAAGGGATATTTTCTGCTTGCACATGAAAATTTATCGTGTATACTTTATTTTTGCAGAATAATTCTGGATTTCTGCAAAAATATGATGCGAGGCAATATTATATGGATCAGATTGACTATAAGATCTTAAAGGCGCTGCAGGAGAATGCAAGGGAGACCGCGTCCAACATCTCCAAGCAGATTCATCTGTCTGTTTCTGCCGTGATCGAACGTATCCACAAGCTGGAGGAGAGCCATGTGATCGATAAATATACGATCATTGTCGATGAGAAACAGGTCGGAAATCTGATGACGGCTCTCATGGAAGTCGCTCTTGAAAAACCAATGTATTATGACGGCTTTGCGGAAGCAATCCAGGAGATGGACAGCGTTGTCTCCTGCTACTATGTGACAGGAAGTATGGATCTGCTTCTCAAGATCGCGTGCAACTCACCGGAGGAGCTTGACCAGATCCACCGAAAGATCATGGAGCTTCCGGGAATCAAGGACACAAGGACGCATGTGGTCCTGAAAAATGTGAAAAATGTATACTCGGCGATCCGCAAGCCGAAAAGCCCTGAGAAAAAGTAGAAAAGAAGCAAGAGAAAAAACGGCATGCAATAAGGAACAACAAAAAGAAGTAAATAAAGCAGGGAAAAAAAGTAAAAGAGAAGTAAAAAAGAAGCAAGCGAAATAACAAGAGAAATGCAGGGTAATTGCGGAAAGAGATTAAAGTAACCGAAAGAAGGAACAGTCATGGATAAGTATCTGAGAACGTATGCGGAGGTTTCTCTCCCGGCTATTCATCACAATGTTGAGGAAGCCAGGAAACGGATTCTGCCGGGGACGAAGATCCTGGCGGTGGTTAAGGCCGATGCTTACGGACACGGTGCCGTGCGGGTCGCAGAGTCGCTTGAGGATATTGCGGACTTTTTTGCTGTCGCGACACTTGAGGAAGGTGTGGAGCTGCGGGAGCATAATATTGTACGTCCGGTACTGATTCTGGGATATACTTCACCGGAACAGTACAGTGAGATGATTGCGTGGGATATACGCCCGAGCATATACAATTATGAAGACGCCCGGAAGCTGAATGAGGCTGCGGTCCGCGAGGGAAAAAAGGCACGGATTCATATCGCGCTGGACACGGGAATGACACGGATCGGATTTCTGGTCACAGAGGAGGCCGCTGATGAGATACTGAGGATATCCGAGCTCCCGAACGTGGAGATCGAAGGTCTATTTACGCATCTGTCCTGTGCGGATATGACAGATAAAACATACTGTGAGGAACAGTTCGGGAAGTATGACGCAATGCTCTCAATGCTTGCAGAGAGAGGGGTCAGCATTCCGATCCGGCACGTCTGCAACAGCGCCGCGATTATGGAGTACGAGCCGGACGATCCGCACCGTTTTGAGATGGTGCGTTCAGGAATTATCACGTATGGAATCTATCCGTCGGAGGAAGTAAGAAAGGAGAGACTCGATCTGATTCCTGCGCTTGCGTGGAGGGCGCATGTCATTCATGTGAAGGATGTCGGACCTGGTATGGGAGTCAGTTATGGAGCAACTTATGTTACCAGCCGTCCGGTAACCAGAATTGCGACTGTCTCAGTGGGATACGCCGACGGATACCCGAGAGCACTTTCCTCTAAGGGCAGAGTCCTGATTCACGGAAAGTCCGCACCGATTCTCGGGCGCGTGTGTATGGATCAGATGATGGTCGATGTGACAGATATTCCGAATGTCAGGGTGGAGGACATTGTCACACTGGTCGGACATGACGGAGATGGTTATATCCCGATAGAGGAGATCGCGGATCCCGCGGCCAGCTTCAATTATGAGATGCTCTGTCATATATCACCAAGAGTTTATCGCGTTTATACTGAAAAATTGTGCATTTAAGCACAAATATTTAGGGAGCGGGTTGGAAAACACAAGCAGAACTTTGTGCAGAAAACTCGCAAGAAAAAGATGCAAAATTCTGTGAATTCAGATAAAGTATAGATGGAACATGAAAAAGGATGTTCTGAGTGAAACGGCTTCAATATTTCATCAACTATTTAGAGGAGGAGATTGCTGGATGTTTGGTCAGGAATATGATGCTTTATCGAATGGCGCAGTCGCGAAAAGAAATCTGCTTCAGAAGAACCCGCTGGGTTATCTGCTGCTGAGCGCACTCGCGGGAATGTTCATCGGATTTGGAAATCTGCTCACCAATGTGGAGGGAGGACTTCTGAACGGAGCTCCTTATACGAAGATTGTCATGGGCGCATCCTTCGGAGTAGCCCTGAGTCTGGTAGTTATGGCTGGCTCTGAGCTCTTTACCGGAAATAATCTGGTGATGATGAGCGGTGTGCTGAAGAAGAAAATAGGAATCGGCGATGCCTGCAAGGTGTGGGTTGTCTGCTGGATCGGCAATCTTCTGGGCGCGATTGTACTGGCTCTTTTGTTCCATTTTTCCGGAATGAATACGGAAGCGGTTTCTACATTTCTTGCCACAGGTGCGGCGGCGAAGATGAGCGCTCCGTTTGTGCAGCTGCTGATGCGTGGTATCCTCTGCAATATTCTTGTCTGCCTCGCAACCTGGTGCGGCGTGAAATTAAAGAATGAAGCAGCAAAGCTGATTATGGTCTGGTGGTGCCTGTTCGCGTTTGTTACCTGCGGATTCGAGCACAGCATCGCGAATATGACACAGCTCACGGTAGCGCTTTTGGATCCGGCGGGACAGGCGGTCACCATCGGAGGATATTTCTATAATCTGATCACGGTCACCATCGGCAATATGATCGGCGGAATCATTTTCGTCGCGATTCCGTACTTCATTGCACAGATCAGGGACCAGGCTGCGTAAGAGAACTCGGAGCATGGCGGTTCACTGCATATGGTTAATCCCCGGCGGGGCATAAGCCTGCCGGGATTTTTTACAGATCCCCGGATGGGCATAAGCCTGCCGGGGATTTTTCAGGTTTTTCTTGACACCGATTTCCTGCCTATGATACCATAGCCGTGCGCAAGTGATTTTATCGTGGTAAAGTTAGAACGTGTTGATACGACACGGTTATGATAGCCGCGGATCAGGAAAGGGAGAATTACATATGAAAAAGAAAATCATCAGCGGTGTACTGGCTGCTTCTATGGTACTGGCTATGGCAGGATGCGGAAGCACGGCTTCGGATACAGGGGCATCCGCGGCATCTTCTTCGCAGGCAGTGACAGCTGCTTCATCCACCGCATCCGGATCATCGTCCGGGAGTGATGTGGATTATATCAAGAAAAAAGGAAGCCTTATTGTCGGAATTACCGATTTCGCGCCGATGGATTATAAGGAAGACGGATCAGATGAGTGGATTGGCTTTGACGCGGACCTTGCCCGTGAAGTCGGAAAGGATCTTGGCGTGGAGGTGAAGTTCGTCGAGATTGACTGGGACAACAAGATCCTGGAGCTTGACAACAAGAGCATCGATGTGGTCTGGAATGGCATGACGCTTACCGATGAGGTTACAAAGTCAATGGCCTGCACGAACGCATACCTGAACAATGCACAGGTTGTGGTTGTTCCGGAGGATAAGGCAGATAAGTACCAGACGGTTGATTCCCTGAAGGATCTTTCCTTTGCGGTTGAGGCCGGTTCTGCGGGTGAGGAAGCGGCAAAGGAGAACAAACTGAATTATACTTCCATGTCATCGCAGGCAGATACTCTGATGGAGGTATCCGCGGGAACCTCTGATGCCAGCATTATTGATCTGCTGATGGCGGGTGCGATGATCGGAAAGGGAACCAGCTATGAGAAGCTGACCCATACGGTTGAACTTACAACCGAGGAGTATGGTGTCGGGTGCCGCAAGGGCTCTGATCTTGCTGACTATATTAACCAAGAATTTGTGAAGCTCTACCAGGACGGCACAATGAAGACAATCGCCGAGAAATACGGCGTACAGGATGCTCTTGTGGAGCAGAAATGATCCGGAACAGATCCGGTTCCATATAAGTGATGACTGCCCCGCTGACAGCGGGGCATAAAGGTTTATCGGACTGTCACATGAACAGGGGCGTCTGCCGCCGGTATTGACCGGCGGAGCGGCGCCGGTTTGTGTGACAGTTTTGAGTGTATAAAAGAATTCGAGGGCATATTTATGTTTGCTGAAGTTACATTATCCCTGCTCGAGGGCTTCCTCATGACGCTGAAGCTGTTCGCGCTGACACTGGTTTTTTCGCTTCCGCTCGGACTGTTCATTAGTTTCGGATCCATGAGCAAGGTAAAAGTGATCAACATACCAATTAATTTTCTGATCTGGATCGTCCGCGGAACTCCGCTTCTGCTGCAGCTTCTGATTATATATTATGGCCCCGGAATTATTATGCAGAAAAACATCTGGGGAGCCGGAGACGGGGGAAGATTTATCGCGGCGCTCGTTGCCTTTGTCATCAACTATGCCTGCTATTTTTCCGTGATTTACCGGGGCGGGATTCAGGCAATTCCGGTCGGTCAGTATGAGGCCGGTGAAGTGCTCGGAATGACCAGGGGACAGATTTTCCGAAAGATTGTACTTCTGCAGGTTGTGAAGCGGATTGTTCCGCCGATATCCAATGAGATCATCACACTGGTCAAGGATACTTCTCTGGCGAGGGTTATCGCAGTCTATGAAGTAATCTGGGCAGGACAGGCATACATTAAAAGCGCGGGAATCATCTGGCCGCTGTTTTATACCGGAGCGTTCTATCTGATCTTCAGCGCGCTGCTGACATGGCTGTTCCATTATATTGAGAAAAGACTCAGCTATTTCCGCTGACAGGCCAGCAATACAGTAGTTTCCGCAGGCAGAGTGCGAATATAGTTGCTTTCTGTTTGCCGGCCGGGAATGGAGCGGTGACCGGCGATGTGTGCAGGAGTCTGATGAGCATGCAGGCGTATAAGGACAAATATCAGTAAAGGAGTAGGAGAAGATGGCTCTACTGGAGGTTAGCAATATACAGAAAAGCTTCGGGGACACCGAGGTTCTCCGGGACATCAGTTTTTCGATGGAGAAGGGGCAGGCGCTGTCAATCATCGGTTCTTCCGGAAGCGGTAAAACCACATTGCTGCGCTGCCTGAATTTCCTTGAAAAACCGGACAGAGGCAGGATACAGATCCGTGATGAGATTCTGTTTGACGGAGAGAACAGAAAAAAGGCATCGGAAGAGGAAATCCGGAAGAAAAGGCTTCATTTCGGCCTGGTGTTTCAGTCCTTCAATCTGTTTCCGCAGTACACAGCACTGGAGAATATCATGCTTGCGCCCAAGCTGGATGCGCAGGCGCATCACAGGACTGACAACGGAGAGATTGAGGCGAGGGCGAGGGAACTTCTGGAACAGATGGGACTGTCCAACCGAAGCGACAACTATCCGCATCAGCTTTCCGGAGGACAGCAGCAGAGGGTGGCGATTGCGAGAGCACTTGCTCTTCAACCGGATATTCTCTGCTTCGATGAGCCGACGTCGGCGCTTGATCCGGAGCTCACCGGAGAGGTGCTCCGGGTAATCCGCGAGCTGGCAGATAACCATACGACGATGATCATTGTGACACATGAGATGAAATTCGCCCATGATGTGGCGGATCAGGTGATTTTCATGGACAACGGCATTATCCTGGAAAAGGGAACACCGGAAGATGTGTTTGAGCATCCCGCGCACGAGAGAACAAAGCAGTTCCTTGCCGGATACAGCAGTCCGCAGTAACAGCACCAGAACGGATCCGGAGGATGCCGCACGGTACGGGATCTGTGCATGCATCTGTGCAGGCACGCATATTTCAGGGTCTGGCAGGTTGCTTTTAAATTATGAATGCTTTATAATTATAGCGCAATTGTGCCCGGAATTTCCGGCGCCGGTTGCGCTGTTGCTTTTAAAGAGAAATGTCGTAAAGGGAACTGTCCCTGACGGCAGTGATGAAAGCACCAGAAATAAAGGAATCACTTACAGTCACGCGGAAGTGACAGGAAGGAAGCAGAATCTTATGAGCACAACAGACCGTTACAGCAGCCCGCTTTCCGAGCGTTATGCAAGCAAAGAGATGCAGTACATTTTTTCCCAGGATTTCAAGTTCTCGACCTGGAGAAGACTGTGGATTGCTCTGGCAGAGACAGAGAAAGAGCTCGGACTTCCGATTACCCAGGAGCAGATCGATGAGATGAAGGAGCATGTCACGGACATCAATTATGATGTGGCGAGAGCGCGCGAGAAGGAAGTGCGTCACGATGTAATGTCTCATGTATATGCCTACGGTGTTCAGTGCCCGAAAGCGAAGGGAATCATTCACCTTGGCGCAACCTCCTGTTACGTCGGTGACAATACAGATATCATCATTATGAGTGAGGCGCTGAAGCTGATCCGCAGAAAGCTTGTCAACGTAATCAATGAGCTTGCGAAGTTTGCGGACAAGGAGAAAAATCAGCCGTGCCTCGCATTTACACATTTTCAGCCGGCACAGCCGACCACGCTCGGCAAGCGCGCCACTCTGTGGCTCAATGAGTTTGTGATGGATCTGGAGGATCTGGAATACGTACAGGGAACGCTGAAGCTTCTGGGTTCCAAGGGAACTACAGGTACGCAGGCAAGCTTCCTGGAGCTGTTCAACGGTGACCAGGAGAAGTGTGACAGGCTGGACCCGATGATTGCGGAGAAGATGGGCTTCACTTCCTGCTATCCGGTATCCGGACAGACCTACTCGAGAAAGGTCGATACCAGGGTGTGCAATGTTCTGGCGGGCATCGCGGCAAGCGCGCACAAGTTCTCCAATGACATTCGTCTTCTGCAGCACCTGAAAGAGGTTGAGGAGCCATTCGAGAAGAGCCAGATCGGATCATCCGCCATGGCCTATAAGAGAAATCCGATGAGAGATGAGAGAATCGCGTCTCTGTCGAGATATGTTATGATTGATGCGCTGAACCCGGCAATGACGTCTGCGGAACAGTGGTTTGAGAGAACGCTGGATGATTCTGCCAATAAGAGAATCTCCATTGCCGAGGGATTTCTGGCGACGGACGGTATCCTGGATCTGATGATGAATGTGGTGGACGGACTCGTCGTTTACCCGAAGGTTATCGAGAAGCATCTGATGGCCGAGCTTCCGTTTATGGCGACGGAAAACATCATGATGGATGCGACGAAGGCCGGCGGAGATCGTCAGGAGCTTCATGAGAGGATCCGTGAGCTTTCCATGGAGGCCGGAAAGACGGTCAAGGTGGAGGGAAAGGATAACGATCTGCTGGAGAGAATCGCGAAGGATCCGACCTTCCATCTGTCCCTTGAGGATCTGCAGAAGTCTATGGACCCGAAGAAGTACGTGGGACGCGCGCCATATCAGGTAGACAAATATCTGAACGAGGTGGTTTATCCGATTCTGAAGGAGAGAAAGGATTTGCTCGGTATGAAGGCGGAGATCAACGTCTGACATAGGGCACAAGTACCGAAGAAACAAAGACAGGACCGCCGCGCATGAGGAACGCGCGCACGGACGATCCGTACTTGAACATATTGTGATGCCCCGGCTTTGGGGCATGGAAATGTATCTGTTTGCGATGCCCTGACCTTGGGGCATGGAAATGTATCTGCTGGATTGTCTGCATATTGCCAATGCAGACGAAGAATAAGGAGGACCTAGAATGGTAAAAGCAGTTGTAGGAGCGAACTGGGGAGACGAAGGAAAAGGCAAGATCACCGATACTCTGGCCAATGAGGCGGATGTGGTCATCCGTTTTCAGGGCGGAGCCAATGCCGGTCACACAATCGTAAATGAGTATGGAAAGTTTGCGCTCCACACGATGCCGTCAGGAGTGTTTCATCAGAATATCATGAATATCATCGGAAACGGCATGGCCTTTGATATCGACAAATTTCTCAGTGAGCTCTCGGACATCACATCAAAGGGAGTGCCGACGCCGCAGCTCATGGTCTCTGATCGTGTTCAGGTTATGATGCCGTATCATGTGAAGTTTGATTCTCTGGAAGAGGCGCGGCTTGCGGGTAAATCCTTCGGATCCACCAAATCCGGAATTGCGCCTTTCTATTCGGATAAGTTTGCCAAGATCGGATGGCAGATCAATGAATTTTACCAGGATGACGACGTTCTGATGGAGAAGATCAACCGGATCGCGGATCAGAAGGATGTTCTTCTGGAGAACCTCTATCATACCGATCCGATTGACCGCAAGGGACTGCTTCAGTGGATTAAGGAGAGACGGGAGAAGGTGAAGCCTTATCTCGGAAATGTCTCCCTCTATCTGGACGGTGCGATCCGGGAAGGGAAGACCATTCTTCTCGAGGGACAGCTCGGAACGATGAAGGATCCGGATCACGGCATTTATCCGATGGTCACCTCCTCTTCCCCGCTTGCCGGATACGGAGCGATCGGAGCTGGAATTCCGCCGTATGAGATCAAACAGATTGTCGTTGTGTCAAAGGCATATTCTTCTGCAGTCGGCGCCGGAGAATTTGTATCGGAGATCTTCGGAGATGAGGCGACAGCTCTGCGGAATCACGGCGGAGACGGCGGTGAATATGGAGCGACCACGGGACGTCCGAGACGTGTGGGATGGTATGACTGCGTCGCGTCAAAATACGGATGCAGGCTGCAGGGCTGCACAGATGTTGCGTTTACCGTGCTGGATGATCTCGGATATCTCGATGAGATTCCGGTATGTGTTGCTTATGAACTCGACGGAAAGGAAATCACGGAATTCCCTGTGACAAAGGACCTGAAGAGATGCAAGCCGGTATACAAGGTATTCAAGGGATGGAAATCCGATATCCGCGGAATCCGCCGCTTTGAGGACCTTCCGCAGGAAGCACAGGATTATGTGAATTTCATCGAGAGCCAGATCGGTTATCCGATCACCATGGTTTCGAATGGACCGGGAAGAGACGATATTATTTACCGCAAGAGCAGCCTGAAGAAATAAATCCGGTTTTTGCCCCGGACAGACACGGAAGGAGCTGACGGAAATGAGAAGGACCGGCAGAAGGTTACGCCTGGCAGTCGGTATCCTTGCGGCGTCCGCGGTATTTTCCCTGGCGGGCTGTTCTCTGCCGAACAGCAACGAAAACACAACCGTTTCCGTGAATGAAACGGGGACTGTCACGGAGAATATCGTGGAGGCAAAAGGAGACGAGGATTATACGGAGAATGATTTAAAGCAGTATATCGAAAATGCGATCGCCGATTACCCTTCGTCGGATGAGAAGGCTGTCCGGATGGAATCCTGCAGTGTGGACGACAGCTCGGTTACGATCAAAATGACATACGCCTCCATGGAGGATTACAGCAGCTTCAATCACGTCGGGGCATTCCTTGGAACGCTTGCGGAGGCGGAAAAGGCCGGCTATTCTATGGATCAGAACTTCCTTGACCGGAATGGAAATCCCGCGGATCCGGACGTTCTGGCATCGAGAGCAAAGGAGTGGAAGGTTGTGATCCTTTCCGAACCGGTCATGGTGAGACTTCCGGACAAGATTCTGTATGCGACGGATAATGTGTCGATCACGGGACGGCTGTCCGCGACGGTCAACACCGTATTGTCTCAGGATGAAGGTGACGAAGACGTGTCGTCAGGAAGCTCCGGCAGCGGAACGGTTTCTTCATCCGGCTCACAGGAAAGCGAGGGAGAGAAGATCTCTTCTGCGTCGAAAAGTCAGGGAGCGGTGTCTTCGTCAGAACAGGACGCAGGGACGAATCTGATCACAGATACAGGAAAATCCGGAGAGAACGAGGACAGGGAAATATCCCGGTTTGTGACCGTTTCCGACCGATATGCATATATCATATATAAGTAGATATACTGTATAAGCTCTTCGAAAACGCAGACAGGATCGTCACGCGCGAAGCGTGTGTAAGAGACTGTATGCGATTTCGAAGGCAACAGGTATGAGCGTGAAGCCGTGTGAAACACGGCGAAAACGCGAATATGTGCGGGCAGTGAGCCACATCCGCTCACACAAAGTGTGAAGCGGTGGGGCGAACGCCGCGACAGACCGACGAAGTCGGTCACCTGTAGGATTGCGGGAGTGCGAAGCACGGAGCAATCCGTAGCTTATACAGTATGTGGCACGACTTATCGTATGAGGTTTACCAGATTAGTATAAGCAGATATTATTCACCAGATCAGAACAGACGCGCATGGCGCGCTGCGCTGCAAGCCGCACGGCAGGACGCAATAATTTTGTGCCCGGGAAGAGCCGGCGGAAAAGAGGAAAAAGGAGATGGATCAGGATGGAAAAGACAATGGACAAGATCATCGCAGTGGCAAAGAACCGCGGATTTATATACCCGGGCTCCGAAATTTACGGAGGTCTCGCTAATACATGGGATTACGGCCCGCTGGGTGTTGAGTTTAAAAATAATGTCAAGAGAGCATGGTGGAAGAAGTTCGTTCAGGACAATAAGCTGAATGTAGGCGTAGACTGCGCAATTCTGATGAATCCGCAGACGTGGGTTGCATCCGGACATCTGGGAAGCTTCTCCGATCCGCTCATGGACTGTAAGGAGTGCCATGAGCGTTTCCGCGCGGACAAGCTGATTGAGGATTTCTGCCAGGAAAAGGGCATTGAGCTGGAGAATAACAGCTGCGACGGCTGGTCCAATGAGAAAATGATGGACTTCATCAAGGGGCATGAAATTCCCTGCCCGAGCTGCGGCAAGCATAATTTCACCGATATCCGTCAGTTCAACCTGATGTTCAAAACATTCCAGGGCGTAACCGAGGACGCGAAGAACACCGTGTATCTGAGACCGGAAACCGCACAGGGCATTTTTGTGAACTTCAAGAATGTACAGAGAACCTCCCGCAAGAAAATTCCTTTCGGCATCGGCCAGATCGGAAAATCCTTCCGTAACGAGATTACGCCTGGCAATTTCACCTTCCGTACCCGTGAGTTTGAACAGATGGAGCTGGAGTTCTTCTGCGAGCCGGACACCGACCTGGAGTGGTTCGATTACTGGAGAAGCTTCTGCCATAAATGGCTCAATGATCTCGGACTGAAGGACGATGAGCTGAGACTTCGTGATCATGCCAAGGAGGAGCTCAGCTTCTACAGCAAGGCGACGACCGATATTGAGTTCCTGTTCCCGTTCGGATGGGGCGAGCTCTGGGGAATTGCCGACCGGACAGACTATGACCTCAGCCGTCACCAGGAGGTTTCCGGTCAGGATCTTACCTATTTTGACGATGTAAAGAAGATCAAATATATTCCGTACGTCATCGAGCCGTCTCTGGGAGCCGACCGTGTCGTTCTGGCCTTCCTGTGCTCGGCATACGATGAAGAGGTTCTGGATGCGGAGAAGAATGATGTCCGCACAGTTATGCATTTCCATCCGGCACTCGCTCCGGTGAAGATCGCGGTTCTTCCGCTGTCCAAGAAGCTGAATGATGCGGCGGAGAAGGTATTTGACAGGCTGGCAGACAAGTACAACTGCGATTACGATGACCGCGGAGCGATCGGAAAGAGATATCGTCGTCAGGATGAGATTGGAACCCCGTACTGCATCACCTACGATTTCGATTCCGAGAATGACCAGGCGGTCACCATCCGTGACCGTGACACCATGGAACAGGTTCGTGTAAAGATCGACGAGCTTGATCAGTGGTTTGCCGGAAAGTTTGACTTCTGAGAAGAGAAGCAAAAGCACAAAGGAGGAGCTGGTTCATGCAGAGAAAAAAGGTTGTAGTGGCGCTCGGCCACAGAGCGCTTGGAAAAACCTTCGCAGATCAAAAGAAGGGCGTTGAGAATGCGGTAAAGTCCATAGCGGATCTGGTACAGGCCGGAGCGGGTGTGGTAATCACCCACAGCAACGGGTCTCAGGTCGGTATGATTCATACGGCGATGAATGAATTCACAAAGGCTCACAGCGACTACGTCGGAGCTCCGATGTCCGTCTGCTCTGCCATGAGCCAGGGATATATCGGATATGATATTCAGAATTCTCTGCGCGCGGAGCTGCTGAGAAGAGGAATCTACAAGCCGGTTGCGACGATCATCACCCAGGTCACCGTAGATCCCTATGATGAGAACCTCTATGAGCCGAGTAAGGTGATCGGAAGGATCCTCACAGAGGAGGAAGCAAAGGCAGAGGAAGAAAAGGGAAATTACGTCACGAAGACGGAGGAGGGATATCGGAGGATCATCGCTTCTCCGAAGCCGCAGGATATCATTGAGCTCGAGACGATTCAGCTTCTGCTGGATGCCGGACAGGTTGTTATTGCCGGCGGCGGTGGCGGCATCCCGGTTCTGGAACAGGGACCGGAGTTGAAAGGGGCAAGCGCTGTTATCGAGAAGGATCTTGTCAGCGAAAAGCTTGCCGAGAAACTCAGGGCCGATGAGCTGCTGATCCTGACCAGTGTCGAGAACGCAAAGATCGGCCATGGAACCGATCATGAACAGCCGATCGGAAGGATTACCGTTTCCCAGGCAGAGGAATATATCCGTGCCGGGGAATTTGAATACGGAACGATGCTGCCGAAGATTCAGGCGGCGGTTGATTTTCTGAAGAGCGGCGGGGAGCGCGCGGTGATCACGTCGATCTCGAAGGCCAGAGACGGCTACGAAGGCCACGCGGGAACGATCATCGTCAAAGATGATGCTGTGACGGAAGAATAACGTCCGCACGATATCTTGTGCCACAAGGTGTATAAGCTGAGAATTGCAATTCAAGGGAAGGAACAGAGCTGCTGCATAATAACGGATGCCGCAGCTCTTCTTTCTTTCCCGGATGCAGGAGAAAGACAATGAATATTTTGAATCTGGAGCATATCAGCATTTCCTTTGTATCACGAGTCCTTCTGGATGATGTCACCGAGGGAATCAGCGACACCGACAAGATCGGAGTGATCGGTGTGAACGGGACAGGAAAATCGACGCTGCTGGCGATCGCGGCAGGCCGTCTGGAGCCGGACTCCGGCAAGGTGGTCAAGGGGAACACCGTCCGGATTTCTTATCTTCCGCAGAACCCGGTTTTCGATAACAGCAGAACACTTCTGGAGAATGTGGCGGAGGCGGTCAGCGGGAAGGCGGATCACTGGGACACAGAGGGTGAGGTGCGCGCGAGACTTGTCGATTTTGGGATTCCTGATCCCGATTGCCGTCCAGAGATCCTGTCCGGGGGACAGAAGAAAAGGGCGGCGCTTGTCGCCGCGATCCTGACGCCGTGTGACCTTCTGATTCTGGATGAGCCCACGAACCATCTCGACCATGAAATGATCGAGTGGCTGCAGAATTATCTGCAGAATTTTCGCGGGGCAATTCTGATGGTTACCCATGACCGCTATTTTCTGGATCAGGTCACAAATCAGATCCTTGAGGTGGACCGGGGAAAGACTTACCGCTATCAGGCGGGATATTCCGGTTATCTGGAGCTGAAACAGGAAAGAATGAACTTTGCCGTTGCGGCGGAGCGAAAGGCGGCCGCCCTGTATCGCAAGGATCTTGCGTGGATCATGCGCGGAGCGAGAGCGAGATCGACCAAACAGAAGGCGCATATTCAGAGGTTCGAGGCGCTCAGAGACCGGGAGAAAATCGTGGAGGAGAGGCAGGTAAAGCTGAATTCCCTTCCGTCCAGGCTCGGAGGCAAGACGATTGAGCTTCGGCACGTCAGCAAAGGCTATGGACAGAAAGAGCTGATCCATGATTTTTCCTACAACTTCGGCAAGACTGACCGGATCGGCATCATCGGTCCGAACGGTTGCGGAAAATCCACGCTTCTGAAGATCATTGACGGAAAGCTTCCTCCGGATTCGGGAGCGGTGGAAATCGGGCAGACCGTTAAGATCGGCTGCTTCAGCCAGGAAAATGAACAGCTTGATCCGAACGAGCGGGTGATCGATTACATTAAGGACACCGCTGAATTTATCCGGACCACGGACGGGCTGGTATCCGCGAGTGGCATGTGCGAGCAGTTTCTGTTCGACAGCGAAATGCAGTACTCTCTGATCGGTAAATTATCCGGAGGAGAGAAGCGGCGTCTCTACCTGCTGAAGGTGCTGATGGAAGCACCGAATGTACTGATCCTTGACGAGCCGACCAATGATCTGGATATACAGACGCTGCGGATCCTCGAGGATTATCTGGACCGTTTTGCCGGCATTCTGATCGTCGTGTCACATGACCGCTATTTTCTGGACCGCGTGGTGACCAGGATCTTTGCTTTTTCCGGGGACGGGAAACTGATCCGCAGTGAGGGCGCATATACCGAATATCTGGAGCATATGGAGACACAGGGGATTCCTTCAGGACCCGCAAAAAACACTGTGAGTGATGCGAAAGACAGGAGCGACGCGCGTGACGGGAAGGCCGACGGGAGCGCCGCTGAGGAACGATCCGGCGCAGAGCTCTATGCGGCACAGAAGGAAGAGCAGAAGAAGGCAAGAAAGCGGACCAGGCTTTCCTACCGTGATCAGCAGGAATATGATCATATTGAGGAAGAAATCGATCAGCTGGAGCAGAAGAGCCGGGAACTCGAGGAGCAGATGGCTGAGTCGGCGACGATGTATACGAAGCTCTCCGACTTGTCAAAGGAGAAGGAAGCGGTCGATGCAAAGCTGGAAGAACGGATGGAGAGATATTTTGAGCTTCAGGAGCTTGTGGACAGCTTTGGAAAATCCGATTCGTGATTCTGTCATTATGTGAGACTGTCATTATCTGACTTTGCCATTATTTGAGTCTCGCCTAATAGGGGTCTGTCTTTATTTGAGACATCTATATTTAGATTTGTCTTCATCTGAGACCGCCTTCATTTGAGTTTGTCTGTATTTACCGGTTATAGTTATTGATGTATACTGAGAATACAGTCAACGGATCATTTTTCAGATAAAACATACAGATTGTGGGAAACAGGAGGGAATGAGCATGGCTATATTCAAGGGCGCGGGTGTTGCGATGGCGACACCGATGAAGGAGGATGGATCGATTAACTTTGACGCAATGGAGAAGATGATTGAGTATCAGATCCGGAATCATACGGATGCGATCATCGCGGTAGGCACATCCGGAGAGGCATCAACGCTGGACGATGACGAACATCTGGAGGCGATCAGGTTCTGCGTCGAAATCACGAAGGGACGGGTTCCGGTGATCGCCGGGACAGGTTCAAACAACACCGCTCACGCGATCATGATGTCGAGGGAGGCGGAGAAGCGTGGAGCGGACGGCCTTCTGCTTGTCACTCCGTATTACAATAAGGCGACGCAGGATGGCCTGATTGCGAGTTATACGGCAATTGCGGAAGCTGTCAATATTCCGTGCATCATGTACAACGTGCCATCAAGAACCGGTACGAATATTCAGCCGGAAACCGCGGCGTATATCGGGAAGCATGTGAAGAACATTGTGGCCCTGAAGGATGCCTGCGGGAACATCAGTCAGACGGCGAGAACACTCGAACTTTGTGACGGTGTGCTGGATCTGTACTCAGGCAACGACGATCAGATCGTTCCGATCATGTCACTGGGCGGTTCCGGCGTAATCTCGGTTCTGTCGAACGTGGCGCCGCAGTTCACCCATGATATGTGCCAGAAGTGTCTGGACGGAGATTTTTCGGGAGCAGCAAAGATGCAGCTTGGTTCTCTTGCGCTGATCCGTGCGCTGTTTTGTGAGGTGAACCCGATCCCGGTAAAGGCAGCCCTGAACATGATGGGCTTCGATGCCGGAAAACCGAGACTTCCGCTCACAGAGATGACAGAGGAGCATCAGGCTTCACTGAGGGCCGCGATGAAGGATTTCGGAATCCTCTGAGCGCTGTGATCGGACGCGGCAGCAGAGGCAGAGCCGGATAAGGTAAACTCAGGCAGAAAAGATTCGGAAAGAAGAAGGACAGGAACAATTACAGATGAAGACAAAGGTATATATTGACGGACAGAGCGGAACAACGGGACTTCAGATCTACGACAGAATCGGAGCGAGGGATGATCTTGAGCTTCTGAGAATAGATGAAGACAAGAGACATGATATGGATGAGAGAAAGAAATTCCTGAATGCGGCGGACATTGTGTTCCTGTGTCTGCCGGATGCGGGCGCGGTCGAAGCAGTTTCTCTGATTGAAAACCCGGAGGTTCGTGTGATTGATGCTTCTACAGCACATCGGGTTGCGGAAGGCTGGACATATGGTTTCCCGGAGCTCTCAAAGGAACAGAGGGAGGCGATCCGGACCAGCAGGAGAGTGGCGAATCCGGGGTGTCATGCCACCGGGCTGATCGCAACGACGGCTCCGCTTGTAAGGATGGGAATACTGCCTGCGGACTATCCGGTCACCTGCTATTCCCTGACCGGATATTCCGGCGGGGGCAAAAAAATGATTGCAGAATATGAGGCGGAGAACCGCAGCAGGCTTTTGGATTCGCCCGGAATCTATGGCCTGAATCTGAGGCATAAGCATGTGCCGGAGATGCAGAAGATGACCGGCCTTCTCTATCCGCCGGTGTTCATGCCGGTGGTTGACGATTATTACAAGGGGATGGCAGGGACGATTATGCTTCAGAACCGTCTTCTTCCCGGAAAACCGTCTGCGGAGGAGATCTGCGAACGACTGCAGGAGTACTACCGGGATGAGCATTTCGTATCTGTTGTACCGTTTGGCCAGAATGACAGCAAGCTCTACGCCAATAAGCTGGCGGGAACCAATCGCCTGGAAATTGTCGTATGCGGACACGAGGAACAGACTTCAGTGACTGCGCTTTTCGATAATCTCGGAAAGGGAGCTTCCGGAGCTGCCGTTCAGAATATGAACATCATGCTGGGGCTTGACGAAGCCACGGGACTTGAGGACTGAGAAGAAAACGTTCCGAATTGACGCAGCAGGATGAACACAGTCCGGTAGAGCAGAAATGCGCAGCACCTGAGAAGAAAACGTCACGGATCGACAAAGCGGCGGAAGTGCGCATTTATTCGCTGCGGTATTTCAGATACTGGAGAAATTTCTTCATGGCGGCGGATGCGGTGCGGCTGTCCTTGAGAGCGATGCCGATTGTCCGGAAAGCGGGTGGATCCAGCGGTTTTATGACGACATCGTATGGGATCCGTTTCAGGATCAGTCCCGGAAGGATTGCGATCCCGAGGCCTTGTTCAATCATAGCCATGATTGCATAATCGTCCCAGGTGGTGAAGCGGATCTCCGGGTGGAGATCATAGCGCTTCAGAATATCCGTGATCTCGGACTTCCCGCCCTTCTCCAGAAGCATGAAGGGTTCTTTTTCCAGCTCTTTTACCGGAAAGGCATCCAGTCCGGCGAGCGGATGACCCTTTGGAAGGACAGCCATCAGGGGGTCTTTCGCCAGCTCCAGGGTGTCGAATTCCGGACGGGTGGGGAGGATGAGGAATCCACAGTCGACCCGGCGCTCATCGATCCATTTTTCCGTTTCCGAATAATCACCGAGGAGCATCTCATATTCAATGTTTGGATAATCTACCTGAAACTGTCGGATGATCCGGGGAAGCCACTGTGTTGCGACGCTGGAAAAGGTACCGATCCTTATCAGCCCCGTCTGTATTCCGTTCAGATCATCCACCTCCTCCTGAAGGCGGTAATATTCCCGGCAGAGACTCTGCGCAAAGGGAAGAAGCCGTGTGCCGTCGGAGGTCAGGCTCACACCGCTGCGGTCGCGCTCAAGAAGCGTGATTTTCCAGTCTTTTTCAAGATCCGAAATCATCCGGCTGATGCCGGACTGTGAATAACCGAGAGATTCCGCGGCTTTTGAAAAGCTGCCGAGCTCAACGGTTTTTACAAAAGAGAGATATTTCTGAAGATTTGCGTCAATCATATATCTGAAAACCTCATGCAGTTGTCAATAAGTATTATTTTTGATTATAGTTTGAAGCGATTCAGCGTGCAATCAATAATTTCATATGTCGCGTTTTATGCGCGACGGACAGGAGTCTGAAAAATGGGAAATTGGAATCAGGAGGAACTGAAGAAGGCACTTCAGCTGTATGCGGTGACAGACCGGCACTGGCTGAACGGACGCCGTCTGGCGGATGATGTTGAGCGTGCGCTGAGAGGCGGCGCAACCTTTGTACAGCTTCGGGAGAAGGATGACATGAAGCTTGAGCACGATGCTTTCCTGAGGGAGGCAGCAGAGATCAAGGCGCTTTGCAGGAGCTATAAGGTGCCTTTTGTCATTGATGATGATGTGGACCTGGCTCTGGAAATCGGAGCGGACGGGGTGCATGTCGGACAGAGTGACATGGAGACGGGTCTGGTGCGGAGCAGACTCGGGAAGGATCGCATTATCGGTGTTTCCACGCAGACTGTGGAGGAAGCACTCCTGGCGGAGAGCCGCGGAGCGGATTATCTCGGGGTCGGCGCGGTATTTCCGACAGGCTCCAAGGCGGATGCTTCAGAAGTGAGTATGGATGCGTTACGGGCAATCTGCAAGGCGGTTTCGATCCCGGTCGTCGCCATCGGCGGGATTACGGAAGAGAATGTCATGGAGCTGGCAGGCAGCGGAATTGTTGGTATTTCGGTCATCTCCGCTATTTTTTCGAAAGAGGATGTGGAAGGCGCGGCGAGAGCACTGAAAAGCCGTACAATCCGGATGCTTGGGCTGTCAGGGGATTAAGATGGCAGAGAGCATTCATATTCTGGAAACAGGGGCTGACTTTGAAGCGAAAAACCGAAAGCTTCTGGAACATCTGAAGGCACAGGGGCTGCAGGCAGATATCCGGGGAGAAATAAACGGAGAGGCGCAAAAAGCGGAAAACAGAGACGGACATAAAGACAGGTACGAAGACAAGCAAAAAGGCAGGCTGAACGACAAGCATAAGAAAGGCGGGCTGGAAGTCAGGCATAAGGACGAATACAGAGCTGAATGCCAGGAGGATAAAAAGGAAAAGCTCAAAGAGGAACACAAGAGGGAGAAGAATGAGCTTTATCTCAGATATGATGAGAAGGGTCTCACATTGACTGACGGGAAAATTCAGATGCGGGGAGATTTTTCGGATATGCTGCCCCGCCTTCGGTATGACAATCTTACGCATGAACTTCTGGTGAAGGCTGCGAAAATGAAGGACATGAACAGGGGGCCGGGCAGACACCCGGTGATTCTGGATGCAACCGCAGGCATGGGAGAGGATTCCCTTCTTCTTGCTGCCGCGGGATTTGAAGTGGAGATGTATGAGCAGAATCCGGTGATTGCAGCACTTCTGGCAGATTGTCTGGAGCGTGCGGGGAAAAATCCGGCGCTGACAGAGATCATATGCAGGATGCACCTGCATGAGGGAGACAGCATAGAGGCTCTGAAGAACCTGAAGGATTTTCCGGATGTGATCTATCTGGATCCGATGTTCCCGGAGAGACAGAAGAGCGCCCTGGTCAAGAAAAAGTTTCAGCTGCTCCATCAACTGGAGATGCCTTGTAAGGATGAAGAGGTACTCCTGAAGGCGGCAGTCGGTGCCCGTCCCTTTAAGGTGGTAGTGAAGAGACCCCTGAAGGGACCAAATCTGGCAGGTATGAAGCCGGGGTATTCACTGACCGGAAAGGCCATTCGATACGATTGTTTCGTTTTTCCGGAAAATGAAGTCCGTAATGCAGAGGGGTAAAATCTGAACAGATGACAGATCGGGGAAATGAGGAGGTATATCGGTGCAGAAGAGCGGACAAATACTCTATTTATTACCGCGTTCATGTTCAGAAGCTTGGATGGCTCGGCTGGACAAAAAATGGAGCTGATGCCGGTTCAACCGGGTGCGCTTACCGGATTGAGGCTTTGCAGATCCGAATGCGGATAAAGGGAAGCTCAGCTCCCGGCAGTATGGCAAATGCATATATTAAAGATCAGGTACTTCTGAATGTTCCCTGTGTTATGCAGAACCCGGAACTGCCGACCGGATGTGAATCCGCGGCGCTCACGAATCTTCTGAAATACCATGGATTTTCCCTTGGCAAAACAACAATCGCAGATCATTATATGCCGTACGGAACAAATATTGCTATTAGAAAGTCTTTATTATTATCTGGAACCGTAGCGCATAGGTTCTGCCACCTTCTTGTTAAAGAAAGCAATCAGGGGTCCCATGAAGAAAGCGGTGACCAGCGTTCCGATTCCGATCACGCCGCCCAGAAGGCCGCCGATCACAACGCAGATCAGGTCCGTCAGAATCCGGATGTATTTGAACTTCCACCCGGTGTGGCGCTCAGAAAGAGTAATGGCAACTGCGTCGTAGGTGGAAACTCCGAGATCGGCGGTAAAGTACATGGCCGAGGCAAAACACATGATAACGACGCCCAGGATCAGTGAGATGATTCTGAGGGCCAGGTTCGGGTTGGGATTCATCTTGTTCAGAAGGAATTCCATAAATTCCGCAAAATAACCGACAAGAAAAAGGTTGATTACGGTTCCTATGCCGATTTTTCTCCGGTTCCAGAAGAAAATGACAACCAGAAGAATGGCATTCAGAATAGCATAATAGGTGCCGAAGTCAAGCGGTACTGCCCGTCGCACGGCATTCCACGTGCCGTGCGCAAAAACCTGAAAAGGATCCACTCCCATATCTGAATAAACAAACATCCCGACGGACAGACCGGCGACACACACGCCGATTACTGCCATCAGAACCCTTCTTGGAAATTCTTTCATAACTACGGCTCCTGCCTCTGTAAATGATTCTCTTTTGAAAAATACCTTTGTTGCTGGTTCTAAGTATAGGATAGGCGAAATGAATCTGCAACAGAATAAAAAAGAAATCCCAACAATAATTGATGATCCGGCTGCTGTTCAAGGAAACCCCTCAGGCGGAATCGCGGGCGACGATGCTGGTCGAAATCTCCGTTTTCACGGTGTGCGGAACCGGATAGCCGATCTGCCGGATCAGCTGCCGGACGGCGGTCTGCCCCATGAACAGCCGGGGAATATCGATCGTGGTCAGCGCGGGCTCCACGATCTGTCCCTCGCGGATGTTGTCAAAACCGATGACCGGAATATCTTCCGGAACACGAAAATGACGCGCCTGCAGTGCCTTTATAACTCCGATGGCAATGAGATCATTGTCGGCAAAATAACTGCCGGCAAGAGCCGCATGGGTGTCAATCAGATCCAGCATATCACGCATCGCCCCTTCAATCGTGGGGGACAATTCATGAATAACGGAATTGCCGACAGACATTCCGTGCTCTCGAACAGCTCTTTTAAATCCTACATCTCTCTCAAAAAAATTTTGAATAGAATAGGAAGACTTCAGGTGGCCTGGCTGGCAGTGGTAGTTGTCAATCAGATAATTCGTCGCAAGGTAAGCTCCCTGCGCATTGTTGATCAGAATACTGCTGCAGTCGATGGTTTCAAAGTAAGAGTCCAGGAGAACCATCGGGATATTCAGATGAAGAAACTTCCGGCAGACTTCTGACGAGATTTCCGTGCCGAGCAGAATAATCCCCGAACAGCCGGAGCCGCGGAGCTCCTCCGCAATCCGCGCAAAGTCATCGGTCTGTTCATACAGCTGAAGGGTACGAAGATGGTAGCCATTATCGCGGCATCCCTGTTCGATTCCATCGGTCAGCTCCGTAAAGATCGGCGAATAATTCAGAATCGCATTATTCGCCCGGTAAATGACGCAGCAGATATCGCCATGACCGGCGGTCTTTGCAGATTGTCTGGAAAAATCATAGCCGGCAGCCTCTGCGGCGCGGACAATCCGCGCTCTTGTCGCGGTGCTGACTCCCGGTTTATTGTTCAAAGCCATTGATACAGCTGCGGGGCTTACACCAAGCTGTCTGGCAAGTTCCTTTGCGGTGACGGACATCCCTAATTCTCCTGTAAATACTGTAAATGATCTGTGAAGCAAAAATTCAGAAAGGCTGGCTGTACACAAACACAAGGCGATTGCAAAGCTGAAATTATCATCGCATAGAAATGCAATCCAAAAACCAGTGGTTTGCAGGTACATGCAGAACCATCCTCCTGATATTGTAATGCATTTCTCTGGATACTGAAAGATCTCCGGAAAATTAAGCCGATAATTTAGTAAAATTCACTTAATAATATGTGTTGATTCAGCTGATGCACGTCTATAATTTTAATTAAGAAATTGCAATATATAGTGGAAATATTGTGAAAGGGAGGATTCCATGGAGACAATTAAAATCGGCTTTGCGCCGACCAGAAGATCGATTTTCAGTGCACCGGACGCGATTAAGTTCGCGAACTTAACCAGACAGAAGCTGAAGGAGCTGAATGTTTCATTTACAGACATCACGGACATTAACGAGGAGGGGCTGCTGTATCAGGAGAGCGACCGGATCCGGATTGCGGAAAAGTTCAAAAAGGAAAAGGTAGACGGCCTGTTTCTGCCGCATGCAAATTTCGGAACCGAATATGAGTGCGCCAGACTGGCAAAGGAATTAAATGTTCCGGTTTTGCTCTGGGGACCGAGAGATGAACGGCCGGAGCCGGACGGAATGCGGCTTCGTGATTCTCAGTGCGGCCTTTTCGCGACGGGGAAGGTACTGCGAAGATTCCGGGTGCCGTTTACCTACATGACAAACTGCAGGCTTGACGACCCGGAGTTCGCACGGGGGATCACTGATTTTCTGAAGGTCTGCAATGTGGTGAAGAAATTCCGGAATCTCCGGATTCTGCAGCTTGGACCGCGTCCCTTTGATTTCTGGTCGACGATGTGCAATGAAGGAGAGCTGCTTGAGAAGTTTAATATCCAGCTGGCGCCGGTTCCGCTGCCTGAGCTGACGGCTGAGCTGAATCGGGTAAAGGCTGAGGAGACGGAGGAGGTTCAGGAGGTCATCCGTTACTGTCAGGAGAATATGAACTGCCAGATCAAGCCGGAATTACTGGAGAATGTCGCTGCGCTGAAGATTGCTATGAAGAACCTTGCAGATCTGTACGGATGCAGCGCCATCGCGATTCAGTGCTGGAATGCGCTTCAGGGGGAGATTGGCATCATGCCCTGCGCGGCCAATTCCCTTCTGAATGAGGAAGGACTTCCGGTCGTCTGTGAGACCGATATTCACGGAGCGATCACACAGGTGATGGCAGAGGCTGCCACCTTAAATGAGAAGAGGGGACTCTTCGCGGACTGGACCGTGAGACATCCGGACAATGAGAACGGAGAGCTTCTTCAGCACTGTGGTCCATGGCCGATTTCTGTGGCAAAGGAAAAACCGTCGATCTGCGTTCCTGTGGCCTTTCCATATAACGGAGCCGTTTCGGCGGAGGCGAAGCACGGCAATCTGACGCTTACCAGATTTGACGGGGACAACGGAGAATACTCTCTGTTGCTCGGTCATGCCAGGGGAATCGACGGCCCGTATACAAAGGGAACCTATCTCTGGGTTGAGGTAGAGAATCTGAAGAGACTCGAGGCAAAGCTGGTCGAAGGACCATACATCCATCACTGCGTCGCCATTCACGAGGATGTAGTGCCGGTCCTTTATGAGGCATGCAAATATCTGGGGATTCAGCCGGATTTTTATGATCCCATTGAAGAAGATGTGAAAGCATATCTGAGAGGAGAATAATCGTGAAAAATCTGAAGTATCTATCCTACAAGCTGAGAGAAGACTGTGTGAACATCATCATGGCGGGCGGAGGCGGACATATCGGAGGCGACATGTCCGTCATGGAGATCCTGACAGATCTGTACTTCCGGCAGATGAACATTTCTCCGGAGAACCAGGATGATCCGGAACGGGATCTTTTTATCCTGAGCAAGGGGCACTCGATGGAAGCGTATTATGCCGTGCTTTGCGAGAAGGGATTTCTGAGTCTGGATGAAGTGACCGCGAAGTTTTCCAAATTCGGTTCTCCGTACATCGGACACCCGAACAACAAGCTCCCGGGAATCGAGATGAATTCGGGTTCACTCGGGCATGGGCTTCCGGTGGCTGTCGGCATGGCTCTTGCGGTGAAGATGGATAGAAAGCCAAATCGTGTATATGTAGTGACCGGAGACGGAGAGCTTGCCGAGGGATCAAACTGGGAAGGCGCGATGTCCGCCGCGATGTATGGACTGGACAATCTCGTGTGGATCGTCGACCGGAACCGGCTCCAGATTTCAGGCGGCACAGAGGATGTCATGGCACTCGAGGATCTGAAGAAGAAGGTGGAATCCTTCGGCTGGAAGGTACTGACGGCAGACGGGAATGATATCGATGCGCTGGACGGGGCGTTTGAGAAAGCAAGGCAGACAAAGGGCTGTCCGACATGTATCATCGCAAATACAATAAAAGGAAAAGGCTCACCAGTCATGGAAAATAAGGCGGGGTGGCATCATCATCTGCCGACGGAGACTGAGTATGCGTCAATCATGAAAGATCTTGAAGAAAGGAAGGAGGCGCTGGCAAATGAATAAAATAGCAAATCGCAAGGTCATCTGTGACGTACTGATGGAAGAAGCAAAAACAGATAAAGACATTGTGGTGCTCTGCAGCGATTCCAGGGGCTCTGCCTCGATGACGCCTTTCTTTGAGGCTTATCCCAGTCAGTCGGTAGAAGCAGGAATTGCGGAGCAGGATCTGGTGGGAATTGCGGCAGGTCTTGCGAAAATGGGGAAAAAGCCTTTTGCAGCATCTCCGGCATCCTTCCTGACGACGAGAAGCTATGAACAGTGCAAGGTAGACTGCGCCTATTCCGATACGAATGTAAAGCTGATCGGTATCTCAGGAGGTATCAGCTACGGGGCACTTGGGATGAGCCATCATTCAGCACAGGATATAGCGGCGATGAGCGCCATCCCGAATATGCGGGTATACCTGCCAAGTGACAGGCATCAGACAGGTAAGTTGGTGAAGGCTCTTCTGCGGGACAACAAGTGTGCCTACATCCGCGTAGGACGTAACCCGGTCGAAGATGTTTACACAGCAGAGAATTGTCCCTTCACGATGGATCGTGCAACCTGGATCCGAAAAGGAAGCGATGTTGCGATCATTGCATGCGGGGAGATGGTCCGCCCGGCTGTAGACGCGGCAGATCTTCTGGAAGCAGAAGGCATTCACGCAACCGTTCTGGATATGTATTGTGTGAAGCCACTGGATAAAAGGGCAATTATTGAAGCGGCACGAAACGCAAAGGTAGTGATTTCTGTTGAAGAACACTCACCCTTCGGCGGCCTCGGTTCCATGGTGGCGCAGGTGGTCGGGGAAAATTGCCCCCGGAAGACGGTTACGATGGCGCTTCCGGATGCCCCTGTGATTACAGGAACCTCCGCACAGGTTTTTGCGTATTACGGGCTTACCGGGGAGGGAATTGCAAAAAAAGCGCGTGAATTGCTGAAGCAATAATCGGAGTGCAGATATGGGCAGATATATTCTCGCAGTCGATCAGAGTACACAGGGTACCAAGGGACTGCTTTTTGATGAATCAGGAGAACTTTCTGCGCGTGCGGACCGGCCGCATGCGCAGATTATCAATGAAAAAGGCTGGGTAGAGCATAATCCGGAGGAAATTTTCCAAAACACCTGTGCGGTTTGCAGGGATGTTATTGAGAAGGCCGGGATTCTGCCGGAAGAAATCGCAGCCTTAGGCATATCAAATCAGAGAGAGACAGCTCTCGCATGGAACAGGAAGACGGGGAAACCCGTCTGCAACGCGATTGTATGGCAGTGTGCACGGGCAGCAGAGATCTGCGCGCGGCATGAGAGGATGGGAGAAGCAGAACAAATCCGTCAGAAGACGGGACTGCCTCTGTCTCCGTATTTTCCCGCCGCGAAGCTTGAGTGGATCATGGAAAACGTTCCGGAGGCATACAGGCTTGCGCGGGAAGATAACCTGGCAGTGGGTACGATTGACAGCTGGCTGGTATATAATCTGACAGGAGGAGCAGAACACAAGACTGATTGCTCGAATGCCTCGAGAACACAGCTGTTTAATCTGGAAACACTGAGCTGGGATGAAGAGCTGCTGGAAATCTTCGGAATTCCGGAAAGTGCCATGCCACAGGTGGTTATGTCGGATTCAATGTTCGGCATGACCGACTTGGATGGAGCTCTGCCAAAGAAAATACCCATCCACGGGGTGCTCGGGGACAGCCATGCGGCGCTGTTCGGACAGAACTGCCGGAAGAAAGGAGAACTGAAGGCAACCTATGGGACCGGAAGCTCCGTAATGATGAATACCGGTGAAACCCGTTACCGAAGTCAGCATGGACTGGTGACTTCTCTTGCATGGGGAATCGGTGGCCAGGTCGAGTATGTGCTGGAGGGAAATCTGAATTATACCGGAGCATCGATCTCCTGGCTGAAGGATCAGATGAAAATGATTTCATCCGCATCAGAAACGGAAGCGCTTGCGTCAGCGGCAAATCCAAGGGATCGTGCTTATTTTGTACCTGCGTTTACAGGTCTTGGAGCCCCTTACTGGGACCCGGAGGCGACCGGACTTCTGACGGGTATTACGCGCACTACCGGGCGCAAAGAAGTGGTAAAGGCATGTCTGGAAAGCATTGCCTACCAGATCACCGATCTGATTGAGATAATGCGCGAAGAGACCGGAGATCCTGTGCGGACGCTCCATGTAGACGGCGGTCCGACAGGAAACCGCTATCTGATGCAGTTTCAGGCGGACCTGGCAGATACCTGCGTGCTGGTTCCCGGCCTGCAGGAATTGTCCGGCATGGGAGCCGCCTACCTGGCGGGAATCTCCTGCGGAGTCTATCCGGAGAAATCGATCTTTGATCACATCCGGACGACATCATATCAGAGAAAGATGGAAGAAAGCGAAAGAGTTCACAGATACAGGGGATGGAAGGCGGCGATCGACAAGGCGCTGAGCCATGATTTCTGACAGAATCTATGGAGATGTAATTACGAATATGATATTTCCATGTGATATCATCCGGTTTATGATTATTGTATTATTATCCGCTACAGTCCAGTCTTTTGAGCTGTATTTCAGCTGTGTCTTATCTGCATACCAGCGCATTGCGGTCCGGTCCATCCATGCTGATATAAGGTCGAGATAGAGGAGGAACTTATGAAAATCACACATATGAAGGTAAACCATCTGGTGAACCCGATCGGATACGAGCTCGATCATCCGACGGTGTCATTTGTGACCGAGGATACTTCCGGAAAGAAACAGAAGAATGCGCGCGTGCTGCTTGCAGCAGACCCGGATTTCAGGAACATTCTGCATGATAGTGGTTATCGGGAGGATCTTAGCAGCTTAGCCTATGAACTTCCGGTTTCCCTGGAACCGGAGAACCGCTATTACTGGAAGACGTTTGTGAACGCTGACAACGGGGATTCTGCAGAAAGCGAAACTGCCTGGTTCGAAACTGCGATGAGTGGACCGTGGAAGGCAGAGTGGATCACCCCGGATGCAGATAAAAGCCTTCAGGTATGTGTTTTTCGAGATGTTGAAATTACAAAACCTCTCGCGAAAGCTCGTCTTTATCTGACGGGGCTCGGTCTCTATGAAGTATATATCAATGAGGAAAAACTGGGAGAAGAATGTCTGATGCCTGGTTTCTGTGATTATGATGCCTGGATTCCCTATCAGACGATGATCCCGGATCTCCGGCAGGGACATAACCGGATTGAAATCATGCTTGGCGACGGGTGGTATAAAGGCTGGTATGGTCTTAGAAAGAATCATGAAGTGTATGGCGACCGTCTTGCGTGCATCGCTGAGCTGAAGCTTTTTTATGAAGACGGTTCAGAAGATATCATCTGTACAGATGATAACTGGAAAGCACACAGGAGTCCGGTAATTGAAAGTGGAATCTATCCCGGTGAAGTATATGAGCCCGGGATCGATCGCAGTGAGGTACTGAATACCAGAAAAATTGACCTTGATAAATCAAAACTCAGGCCCCGTCTCGATCCAAGGATAATCATTCAGAAAAAGATCCGTCCTGTCGCATTAATTCATACCCCCGCCGGGGAAACGGTGCTGGACATGGGACAAAATATGGTTGGATGGCTCGGCTTCCACTGTGCCGCCCCGGCGGGAACGCGGATTCGGTTCCAGTTTGGAGAGATTTTACAGGAAGGTAATTTTTATCGCGACAATCTGCGTACAGCGCTGGCTGAATTTACTTATGTATCCGATGGCACGGAGCGTACGGTGCGGCAGCATTTTACATTTTATGGATTCCGTTATGTAAAGATTACAGGCTGGCCGGGTGAGCCGGATCCGGATGATTTTCGCGGACTCGTGATTTATTCCGAGATGGAGGAACTCAGCCAGATCAAAACATCAAATCCTCTGGTCAACAAGCTCTTTGAAAATACAAGATGGGGTATGCGGGGAAATTTCCTGGATGTTCCCACCGATTGCCCGCAGCGGGATGAAAGATATGGATGGACCGGTGACGCGCAGATTTTCTCAGGTACAGCATGCTTCAATATGGATACCTATGCATTTTACACAAAATACGGGTATGATCTGGCCTGTGAACAGGAACGACTGAACGGGGCAGTGCCGGATGTTGTTCCTACGGCAGGCTATACCGGTACAATTTCCACTGCCTGGGGAGAAGCTGCAACCATCATTCCCTGGAATGTATATCTTCATTTCGGGGACAAAGGTATTCTGCGAAGACAATTTTCAAGTATGCGCGGGTGGGTCGATTACATGAAGAGTCAGGATGACGCCAACGGCGCCCGACGGCTCTGGCAGAGCGGTTTTCATTATGGAGACTGGCTTGCACTGGACGGAAATGTAGAAGGCGGAGTCTTTGGAGGGACGGATCCGTTTCTGATCTCCTCTGCGTATTATTACTACTCGACAAGAATTGTTGCGAAAACAGCTGAAATCCTGGGATATGAGGAGGACGCAGGGAAGTATTCGACATTGGCCAATGAAATCCGGGACGCATTCATCCGGGAATATTTTTCACCGACAGGACGGCTCTGCGTGGATACAATGACGGCATATGTAGTTGTCCTCTATATGGGACTGACGCCGGAACATGCGGTTGATAAAGTGCGTGCGGGGCTTCTGAATAAACTTGCCCGCAATCGTTATCATCTGGAAACCGGTTTTGTCGGGACACCATATCTCATGCGTGTGCTGTCAGAAAATGGCATGAATAATTATGCGTATCACCTGCTTTTGGAAGAGGGATTTCCCGGATGGCTGTATGAGGTTCTGATGGGGGCTACCACGATCTGGGAGCGTTGGAATTCCGTGCTGCCGGATGGCAGGATCAGCGGAACGGAAATGAATTCCCTGAATCATTATTCCTATGGCTCAGTGGTGGAGTGGATGTTCCGGAATATGATCGGTATCAATCCGGATGAAAAATACGCTGGTTATAGAAGGTTCAAGCTTGCTCCGAAGCCGGATTATTCGATACCGCAGGCAGAAGGATTCCTGCGTTCCGCCTCGGGGCTCATCCGCAGTGGGTACCAGTTGCGGCAGGGGAAACTTACCATTGAGGCAGAGGTTCCGTTTAATACAGAGGCAGAAATACATCTTCCGGATGCTTGTGTTGATGAGATCCAGAATATTGCTTCAGACATGGATGGTATTATCGGCATCAGACAGGAGGATAGTGATGTGATGCTTATCGTTCTCGCCGGGACGTACTCGTTTACTTACCAGCCGACAAAACCATATCGTAAGATCTACAGTCTGGATTCACTGATGAGTGATTTGAATGAGAATCCGAAGACAAAGGCGATTCTCGATGAATACTTCTATTCTGAATATAAGGTCATTCCGTTTGAAAAAGAGCTGTTTACGTTGCGTCAGATGCTGAACGGGCCTTTCACCTACCTGCCCTATGATAAGCAGGAGAAAATAGACCGGTTGCTGCGTGAGGTGGAATAGACGGAAAATAGAATGATCCGAAGCACAGAACGACCCGTTTCATGGACGGGTCGTTCTGTAGCTTCAGATGATGTTCATATATTCAGTTGTTTTGCAGTTCCCTGTGAGCTTCCCTCTCCCTTAACTTTTTCATGACGCTCGGATATCTTCTCCCGTCCGTGTGCGGGAGGGCGGAAGCCGCCTGCATCATCTCCACAAAATTATCGACTGCGCCGAACTGCACGTATGACATGAGATCCAGAATGCGGTCGATATCCGTCAGAAGATCCTTGTTCAGGAGAAGCTTTGATGCGCCCTCGAGCGAGGTATTGCCGACAGGGCAGATGCGGTCGCGCTCAACGTCAGGATACATGCCGATGTTAATCGCGGATTCCTTGTGTATATGAGCGCCGAAGGCGCCTGCCATGTAGAACGTGTCAATATCTTCGAGGCGGATGCCTGAAGCGTGCAGCATGTACTCGATCATCGTAGCGGCAGCGGCTTTTGTGTTGATGAACTCCCGGATGTCGCTCTGATAGAAATAAAGACCGGAGGAATAGCAGACAGCAGCTTCCTCCATTCCGGTGTCCGGGTTCTTTTGGATAGAGATGAGGCTGCTCTTCTCGGGCTGCAGCACGCCCTGCAGGTTGATCCAGCCGTTTAGAAACAGCTCGGAGAGAAGATCCACGATGCCGGAGCCGCAGATACCGGCGGGAACTTTATTATCGATGGTTTTCAGATGAAATTCCCCGTTCGCAAGCGACACGCTTTCCACGGCTCCCGGCGCGGCGCGCATACCGGTGTGAACGACGCCACCCTCCAGAGCGGGACCCGCAGCGCCGGCCCCACAGAGCAGGAAGCTGCGGTTTCCGACGGCGAGCTCTCCGTTCGTTCCGACATCGAAGAACAGGGAGATTTTGTCTTCCTTATATATGCCGGTCGCAAGGATGCCGCTGATGATATCTCCGCCGAGATAATTGGCCTTGCCCGGCACACAGTACACATAGCCGGCGATTGGAAGATCCAGATCCGTTCCGCGGAGAAATCCCGGCGCATCGGAGCGGACGGCATAGGGAGTCTGGAAGATACAGAAGGGGTCGAGGCCGATGAGAAAATGAATCATTGTCATATTGCCGGATACCACCATCGTGAGATATTCTGACGGCGCGATCCCGGTTTTGTCGCGAAGCGAGGACAGGAGATCGGTCAGAGTTCTTATCGTCGCTCTGCGGATCTCGTCGAGATGCCCGGGGTTGTCCTTTGCGTAGAAAATACGGGTGAGGATATCCTCGCCGAAGGCGATCTGCCGGTTGTATGCGCTGGTCTCTTCAATGGTTTCGCCGGATTTACAGTTCAGCACGCGCATGTAAACGGAGGTACTACCGAGATCGACCGCGAGTCCGTAATGGCTCTTCTCCGTGTCTCCGGCCTCCAGATACAGAATCTTCCACAGTGCTCCGTTCCATCCGAGAGAAGCCGTGATCTTCCAGCCTGCATTCTCACACAGAGGGTAAAGCTGACGGAGAGCAGCGGCAGAGAACGATGCGGAAATACCCTCCTCGTTCAGAGCATCCAGAATGCGTGCCTGGGAGGAACGGCAGTCTTCCTCAGAGGGCGGATTCATTTTCAGAAAAATCTTTCGGCTCAGACCAGATATCGGTTTCATAGATAATATCCTTTCGTTTGCTGCAGGCGGAAATCCGCTGCTTTTCGGCTGTGGGCAGTTGCTGTCGTCTCCTTTAAGCATAGGAGCAAGTTTGACCTATTATAACGCGGAGAATGATTTTATGCAAAAAGATACACAAGGGGAAGTCAAAAAACCTTACATAACGGGGAATCAAAAAACATTTGCGTAACGGGAAAACAAAAAATTTACATAACGAGAGATCAAAAAAGCTTTACACGACGGGGAAGAATATGCTATGATGAGCAGGTTAA
The DNA here is from genome assembly GCF_052117805.1 of Bilifractor sp. LCP21S3_F8. Classification (NCBI taxonomy): domain Bacteria; kingdom Bacillati; phylum Bacillota; class Clostridia; order Lachnospirales; family Lachnospiraceae; genus Bilifractor; species Bilifractor sp. LCP21S3_F8. Next base: position 111,687 of record NZ_JBQKIK010000008.1, read on the forward strand.
TTTAAGAATACGGTTTAATTGGAAACGCACACTCTCTTCAGTGATAACGAACAACACGTCATATATCGGAAGGAGTGTCTTTTTTATGCCCGAAAACAAGTTCGAAAATTTCATTTTTACTGTGATCATGGCTTTTATTATGGTCTACGCGATGATCTGCTACAACATTTCGCTGAATATCGGCGGGATGAGAGACGCGGTGTTCGGAATGGCCTTCGGGGAGCTCAGGATTATGTGGCCGGTGGCAATTGTGCTGGAAATGTTTGTGATGGAAAAGCCTGTGATGTATCTGACAGGCAGAGTCATCTCGGATAATATGCCGCCCTTTTTCATTCTGCTGATCCGCTGTTCTCTGACCGTCTGCCTTATGTGCCCGGCGATGAGCCTGGTCGCGACGATTCTGTTCAAGGATTTTCATGAGGCCGGATTCATCGGTGTATGGCTGCAGACAGCCGCAATGAACTTCCCCATGGCGCTCGCGTGGCAGATCTTTTTCGGCGGTCCCCTGGGAAGACTTATCTTCCGGAAGCTGTTCCGGAAGAAATCCTGAAAAACAGGAAAGCTGGAACATGCCGCGAAGCAGTTCATTATCATTTCCGGAAATACACCGGCTGTACGCCAAGACAGTATCAGATCCGTTTCCGTGAGATGGAAATGAATGACAATTTCTGACAGCAATCGTATAGCCTGAATATAAAATGACAGGAAGCTCGGGTGGTAAAGCCCGGGCTTCCTGTCGTTCTTAGGAAGGAGAAAACTGATCTTTTCGATCAGAAATATGAAAAAGAAACGTCTGTGCTGGTCGTTTCTACATTTTTGATACTACTCTGAATTTGTGATAAAGATTTGCTCAGTCTATGAACATTCTGTGGCCCCGAAAGAAGCATCCCGCCTGCCGGGGAGGCGCAGACGAAAGAAGACTGGTCAGAGAGAGACCCGTTCCATTCCGTCAATTCCCGTATTGTTTACATGTGCTGACTTTAAAAATACACATTCAGCATTTATAATGAAGCTATTGCAGGAGGAGAAGCCGGAGAGAAGAACTTTTTTCCGGATATCCGGCTATCAATAAACGGGGAGGGAAAATGCATGGAAAAATTGAGACAGGCAGACCGCGACATCCTGCTCTGGATTCAGAACAATTTCAGAAACAGATATGCAACGGTTTTCTGGAAGATTATGACCGCACTGGGCAACTTCGGAATATTCTGGTTCGCGGTCTGTGCGGTCATGTGGTTTATGCCGCAGTACAAAAGGACAGCTGAGACAGCACTGGCATCTCTTGCGGCCTCTGCCGTCATAATCAGCCTGGTTTTGAAGCCGATCTTTCACAGGGTTCGTCCGTATGACACGCATGAGGTCCTGATTCCGCTGATTCCTCATCCGAAGGATCTTTCATTTCCATCCGGCCATACCGCTGCCTCCTTTTCGTGCGCAGTCGTATTTATGCTGCGAGTTCCGGCACCCGCAGGAATCCTCTTCCTTGTGATTGCCGCGCTCATCGCGTTCTCCAGAATCTATCTTGGCGTGCATTACCCGACCGATGTCGCGGCGGGCGCCGGAGTCGGTATTCTCTGCGCGGTATGCTGTGCGTGGCTGATACCCGTATAAATAAGATATGCGGCTATTAGGAGCAATACCACGGCCAGGAGCAATACCGTTTCGGGTATGACGTGGAGCTGACGTATGTGAAGCGGGACACGGAATAAAGGAGAAAATTTATGGATATTACAGTAAATTTACGATACACAGGCATAGACGGCAGTGCACTCGCATTTGCCCGTGAAATGATGGAGAGCGGCACGGTGGAGAAGATCCGTGCCGAGGAAGGAAACCTGCGCTACGAGTATTACCAGTCGCTTGACGATCCGGAGACAGTCCTGCTGATTGACAGCTGGCGCGACCAGAAAGCAATCGACGCGCACCATGTTTCACCGATGATGCAGACCATCGCAAAGCTTCGTGAGAAGTACGATCTGCATATGACCGTGGAGAGGTATGTCAGTGCGGAAACACCGGAGTCAGAGGACAAGTTCATACGAAAATAAGAGGTGGTTTGGATGCTGATTGATTTTAATGAGCTGCAGGAAATGACAATTCCGGGAATGAATAACGGTACAGGAACTATGACTGCACGGATGTATAACGACGACAGTTACCGCATCATTCCGACGACACTTCATCCGGGCGGCAGCATCGGCGAGCATACGCAGGATTCAGGCGACGATATGAATTACATTCTGTCCGGACAGGGGAAGCTTCCCGTGGATCACATCACGGTTGCGCCCAAGAACCACGTGGATCTGGCCAGAAAGGGAATGACGCAGTATCTGGATCAGCTGGGCTATCAGATACCGGTGGAGCTGTCACGACTGAAGCTAAGGTATTGATAATATTGCCTTCCGCAATAAGCATAGTGTTTTACCGTTACTTCCGCGTGAACCGGAGACGTGTTACAGAGGGCTTTATCCTGAACTGATTTTATTCCGGATAAACAGGTTCGTACGGGTTTTGAATCGCTTTTAGAGGCGGAAATCAGCTCAGCTCCGGACATGACCGGAAGTTTTCCGGCGGCTGAACAGCATGCCGCCCAGCAGGCACAGCAGGACGCCGACAATGATGAAGGCGGATCCGGCGGCGAAGGAAAGACCGACGGTTTCGTGGAAGAAGATCACCCCCATGATGGTGGAGGTCAGGGGCTGAATCGGGTAGAGTGCCGAACAGTTGCTTGCCGGAAGGACAGCGAGTCCCTGATTCCAAAGAATATAAGCGATGCCAGTGCACATGATACCGAGATATAATAAGCCCGCAATCACACCTCCGTTGATGTGAATCGTCGAATGAGTCACAGCGTGTTCGATCAGTGCGAAGATGAATTCACAAACTGCCGCCACTCCAATGGCATTTCTGGTGATGACGAGCGGATTGTATTTCGCAAGACCCTGACGGGTAAGAACGGAGACGAGAGACCACAGAAGAACAGAGGCAATCGACATCAGTATGCCTGGGAGATTGATGTTTCCGCCGGTTCCCAGGATCAGATAGACGCCGAATACCGCCAGAAGGATTCCGATGATCTTGCTTCCGGTGAGCTTCTCATGAAGAATCGGTACTGCCATAAGAGATATGGTGACCGGGCACATAGAATTGATCAGCGAAGCCATTGATGAGCCCGCGTACTTGGTGCCCATCAGCTGGATGCCGACGCCGATTGCATAGCCGAACACGCCCATCAGAATGACGTATTTCCACCCTTGCCCGTCAATCTTGGTACTTCGTCCCTGTTCATCCGTCCCGTCGGCATTCCATTTCCGGCTTCCGGTCTTCACGATGATACTCAGGGCAGCAAAGGCAATCGCAAAACGGCAGAACATGACGGCAAAGGTCGGCATATATTGCAGAACGACCGAACTAACCACGTAAAGGCTCCCCCACAATACAAACACAAAGATAAGACCCAGATAGGCGACAGTATTTTTTTTCACAATAATTCCTCCTCATGATTTCACAGACCTATATATTAGCACAATGAAAACAGAATGGAGCGTCTTTCTTTATGTTTTGTTTTCCTTTACTTGTGGATGGAGATACTAATGGGCGGTATTTGATGGAGATATGGAGAGACAGATATGAAGCTGGCGATAATCGGAACCGGAAAAATAGTACAGGAAGCTCTTTATGCAATAGATTCTTTGCGCAGCATTGATACCCGTGCCATCTTCGGAAGACCGCACAGCCGGGAGAAGGCGCGAAGTCTAGCGGATCAATACAGGATACCGGAGGTGTATACCGATTACGAAATGCTCCTGGAACAGTCAGATGCGGATACGGTGTATATCGGCCTGGTCAACAGCGTACACTATGCTTACGCGAAGGAGGCATTGCTTCACGGGAAGAACGTGATTCTGGAGAAACCGTTTGTCCTTGAGAGCAGTCAGGCGGAGGAACTGCGCGATCTGGCCAGGGAGAAAAACCGAATCATTCTGGAGGCTGTGACTGTGCTGCACAGCGCTGTCTTCCGGAAAATGCGGGAATGTCTTCCCGGTATTGGAACCCCAAAGCTTGTCCTCTGTAATTATTCTCAGTATTCCCGCAGCTATGATGCGTATCTGAACGGTGTGATTGCTCCCGTGTTTGACCCGGCGCAGTACGGCGGGGCAGTGAACGATCTCGGGGTATATACGATTCACTACTGTGTCGGCCTGTTCGGAATGCCGGAGGATGCGGCGTATTTCCCAAACAGGGGCTATAACGGGGTGGACACTTCCGGAGTTCTTGTCCTGACGTATCCCGGCTTCATCTGTGTATGCGCGTCGGCAAAAGACTCGGACAGCCCGGGTTTCATCAGTGTCCAGGGAGAAAAGGGTTGGATGCGCGCAGACGGGAAGCCGAACGTGCCGGAAAAGCTGACGATTCAGACGCTTGATCAGGGAAATCCGTCGGTCAGTACAGATGCGGCGGGCGCGACTGTGCGGAAATCCATTGCAAAGGATTATTTTCCGCCTGCAGTCCGGCACCGTATGACGCAGGAATTTGCGGACTTTGCGGAGATTATTGACGGGAAGGAGAATGCGATAGCGGCCGAACTGATGAAGGAAACCATTCAGGTGGTGAAGGTTCTTGAGATGGCAGGCATGCAGGATCACATGCGTTCATGATCCAGAATGCCGCATGTCCCTTGCCAGGATTAATACAAATAGGGGAATTTGTTTATGAAAAGATTCACAATTTTTCTAACCGCCGCCATAAGTATTTCACTGTTATCCGCTTGCGGAGATCGTCAAACATACGAAAGTCATACATCTGAATCGATGAAAGAGCAGCCAACAGCCACACCTGAACCTTCTGAAGAGACAGCAACGGTCACACCCGAACCTTCTGAAGAGACAGCAACGGTCACACCCGAACCTACTGAAGAAACACCGACAGTCACACCTGAACCTACTGAAGATTCACAGACAGATGAAATATGGTGGCGTTCTATCACAATCACGACAACCGCACCAGCTCCAGAAGACACAAATCCATACGGCTACAACATGAGTCAGTATTCTGATGGAGAAGATTTATACGATGATAATGAAGATGATTTCGAGGACGAAGAAGAAGCAGAAGATTATTATGATGACTATGGAGAATAATATAATGATTTTTACGATATTTATATCCTCGCTGACCGGTATGACCTTGATGGAACAGAACTGAAGGAAGCAGTAAAGGAAACCTTTGAGCAGAGAGGCACAGGGTTTGATGACGTAAGCGGTAAACAGCCAGTACCTTATTAAAAAATGCAGCTGCCATTTCTGGCAGCTGCAAGTTATCGTATGCCGAGAAGAATATCAGCCAAGGTGAAAGAGCAGAGAAGAATGCAAATGAAAAATATAAATAAATCCCAATTATGATTGGATATTGGGAGAAAGGAAAATATAATTGGAAGTAGAGATTTTCTCCCAACGGCAGAGAATATCTCCCAAAACAATAAATGAAATGGGAGATAAATATTCGCCTTGGGAGAAAGGAGAACTTATCATTGCGAAAATTTGATTATTCTTATCCTGCAGATAGAACTTGCTGACGGACTTATCTTAATACCATGTTTCTTGCTTGATTTTTTTGTGTATTCATCCGTTTAATGACGGCAATGGACGAATGAGCAGACTATTAACATTATCATTCGGAATAATCGCACTTCTTGATTCACAGCCCAAGAAGCGGTCTGACCCATTCAGCATAGCGCTCTATTGCAGCATCAGCATCTTTACAGTTGCCCGCCAGCTGATGAAAACCATGCTGCATATGGCCGACAATATCAACCCTGATATCAACGCCGGAATCATGAGCTGTGTCAGCCACAATCACTGCCTCGTCAACCATATTCTCATCTCCGCCTACCTGGATTTAAACCGGAGGAAAGCCTTTCATTGTTTTCAGATACATCGGGGCAAGATGCGGATCTTCAATATCTGTCCCTGCATTCTTCAAGACATTTCCATATGCCTGAATGGAGCTTCTCGGATTCAGGGCATCCTTATCGTTCGTCTCATACCTTGGCGTGGTTCCCATAAGGTCGAACCAAGGGCAGATTGGCATGACTGCAGACAGCATCGGAAGCCCTTCTTCAAGAATCGTCAAAGTTGTAGACACCGAGAGGGCGCCACCACAAGAGTCCCCCGTAATGGCAATATGCTCCGGCTTGTATCCGCTCTTGAGAAGCCACTTATACACAGTTACGACATCCTCCAATGGTGCCGGCCATTTATTCTCCGGGGTGTTGCGGTAGTTGACCAACAGTCCCCGGCATCCAATTTTTTTCGCCATGTGTGCATACGCCTTCCTGTGGGAGTACATGCTTCCATAGGTATAGCCGCCGCCGTGGCAGCAGATCAGTATCCTGTCATCCGAGCGTTCTTTCGGCAGCGCCCACATACATGTCACTCCGTCTGCGTCAAACTCAATATAATCGACTTCCCTCGGTTCCGCGCCTAAATCTCCCCATTTTTCAAAAAGTCTTCTGCCCTCTTCCAAAGTGCAGTCTGGCTCCTCCAATGAGGTCCGCAGGGTAGTGTAGTACTGTATAAACTCCTTTGCGGCTTTGCTCAGCGAATCCATATCCGGGATGTAGTTTACATAAGGCTTCTCATTCATTTTCATATTCCATCCTTTCTTTGTATGACATTTATATATCAAATGACAACGAAACAAATGTCGTTATCATCCGTTTCAACACAAGCATCTTCGGCACACATAGATTTTCCGGCCGGTTCTGCCTTTCTTCCTGTTACAGGCTCCTCATATTTTTCCGGTGATTCTGGAGCCGCTCTTCACCGGCCTTTTCTATCGTATTGCGAAGCTTCTCAAGTATCGCATCCTTGTCATCCGGCAGGCATCCGAACACGGGTGCCATATTTGACACATTCGTGGCATCCAGAATGGTGTTGATTTCAAGCGCCCCAACAAATGTATATTTCGCGTGATTAGTCCGCTCTTCACGGCTAATTAGCCCACCATTAACGGCAGATCAGCCCAGTTGTCACGGAGCAGAGCCCGGTATGGCCGGCGGGCGGATTAG